>NZ_JBSGBK010000143.1:0-13782 GCF_053601215.1 Amycolatopsis sp. NPDC004772 | reverse complement strand
CCATTGTGGCGTTCGGTGCGTCAGACGCACCGAACGCCACATTGGGGCGTTCTGGATCAGTGACCGACGGGCCCGGCGTTCGGGTCCAGCGCGCCGGTGAAGATGAGCACGAACAGCAGCACGCCCAGGACCAGCCGGTACACCACGAACGGGACGAAGCTGCGCTTCTTGATGTACGCCATCAGCCAGGCGATCACCGCGTAGCCCACGCCGAACGCGACCAGCGTGGCCAGGATCGTCGGGCCCCACTGGGCGGGGACGTTGCCCGAGCCGATGTCCTTGAGCTTGTACACGCCCGATCCGAACACCGCCGGCAGCGCCAGCAGGAACGAGTACTCCGCCGCCTCCGCTCGGGTGTAGCCGAGCAGCAGGCCCGCGCTCGTCGTGCCGCCCGAACGGGACACGCCCGGGATCAGGGCCAGCGCCTGCGCGAACCCGAACCCGAGGCCGTGCGGCACGGTCAGGTCGTCCAGCGTGCGCTCCTGCTTGCCGATCCGGTCGGCGATCAGGAGGATCACGCCGAACACGATCAGCACCGTCGCGGTGATCCGCAGGTCGCGGAACGCGCTGTCGATCTCGTCCTGCAGCAGCAGGCCGAGCACCACGATCGGCAGCGAGCCGACGATGATCAGCCAGCCCAGGCGGGCGTCCGGGTCGCGGCGCCACTCCGCCTTGTACAGCGAGAAGAACCAGGCCCTCAGAATTCTACCGATCTTGGGGCCGAAGTAGATGATCACCGCCAGCTCGGTGCCGATCTGGGTGACGGCGGTGAACGCCGCGCCCGGGTCGTCCCAGCCGGCCAGGGCCGCGACGATCCGCAGGTGCGCGCTCGACGAAATCGGCAGGAACTCCGTCAGGCCCTGGACCAGGCCCAGGACGAGTGCTTCGAACCACCCCACGTCAGGCCACCCCCGCCAGCTCGAGCGCCTCGGCGGCCGTGCGCAACGCCGAGGCCGGCTCCGGGCCGTAGGGCGACACCGACAGGGTCGTCACGCCGGCTTCGGCGTATTCCGTCATCTTCTCCGCGATCCGTTCCTTCGGGCCCAGCAGCGACGTCGCGTCGAGGAACTCGGCCGGCACCGCCGCCATCGCCCCCGCCCGGTCGCCCGCCAGGTACTTCTCCTGCACTTCGGCGGCCTCGGCCGCGAATCCCATCCGGCACGCCAGCCGGTTGTAGAAGTTCTTCTCCTTGCTCCCCATTCCCCCGAGGTAGAGCGCCGCGTAGCCGCGGACGGCGTCCGCGCAGGTCCGCCAGTCCTCGCCCGGCACCAGCGGCACTGAAGGGACGACGTCGAAGCCGTCCAGGTGGCGTCCGGCCCGCTCGGCGCCGGCGCGGACGTGGGCCAGCTGTTCCCCCGCGTGGGCCGGCGAGAAGAACACCGGCAGCCAGCCGTCGGCGATCTCGCCGGCCAGCTCCAGGTTCTTCGGGCCGATCGCGGCCAGGTACAGCGGGACGTGCTTGCGGGCCGGGCGGACGGTCAGCCGCAGCGCCTTGCCCGGGCCGTCCGGCAGCGGCAGCGTGAAGTGCTCGCCCTCGAACCGCACCCGCTCCCGCCGCAGCGCCGAACGCACGATGGCGGCGTACTCCCGGGTCCGGCCCACCGGCGAGGTGAACCGCACACCGTGCCAGCCCTCGGACACCTGCGGGCCGGACACGCCGAGGCCGAGCCGGAACCGGCCGCCCGACAGCGTGTCGAGCGTCGCGGCGGTCATCGCCGTCATGGCCGGCGTCCGGGCCGGGATCTGCAGCACAGCGGCCCCGACGTCGATCCGCGACGTCCGCGCCGCGATCCAGGTGAGCACGGTCACCGCGTCCGAGCCGTAGGCCTCCGCGGCCCACACGACCGCGTAGCCGAGGTCCTCCGCCTGTTTCGCCAGGGCCAGGTGCGCGGGGTCGTTCCCCGCTCCCCAGTAGCCGAGATTCAGTCCGAGTCGCACGGGGCCAGACCCTAACGGGGGCCATGATCGCGACACGACTCACCTTGGTCTCCTCCGGACGGGGCAGCCCACTAGGCTCGGCGGTCGTGGAAAAGCGACTGCTCGGCCGCTCGGGACTGCGCGTCTCCCGTATGGCGCTCGGCACCATGACCTGGGGTGGCGACACCGACGCGGAGGAGGCCGCCAGCCAGCTGGTCGCCTTCGTCGACGCCGGCGGCACCCTGGTGGACACGGCCGACATCTACGGCGAGGGCGAGAGCGAGCGGGTGCTCGGCTCGCTGCTCGGCGACCTCGTGCCCCGCGAAGACGTCGTCCTCGCGACGAAGGCCGTCGCCAAGCGCACCGACGGGCCGTTCGGCGGCGGTGCCTCCCGCGGCGCCCTGCTCACCGCGCTCGACGGCTCGCTCAAGCGGCTCGGCACCGACCACATCGACCTGTGGCAGCTGCACGCCTGGGACGACTGCGTGCCGCTCGCCGAGACCCTCGCCGCCCTCGAGTTCGCCGTGACCAGCGGAAAGGTTCGCTACGTCGGCGTCTCGAACTACGCCGGCTGGCAGCTGGCCACCGCCGCCGCGGGCGCCTCGGCCCTCGCGCCGATCGTCTCCACCCAGGTCGAGTACTCGCTGCTGGAACGCGGGGTGGACCGCGAGGTGGTGCCCGCGGCCGCGCACCACGGCATCGGGCTGCTCCCGTGGGCGCCGCTCGGCCGCGGCGTGCTGACCGGCAAGTACCGCACCGGCACCCCCGCCGACTCCCGCGGCGCGAACAGCGCCTACGCCGGGTACGTCGAGCACCACCGCACCGACCGCGCCGCCCGGATCGTGCAGGCGGTCGCGACCGCCGCCGACGGCCTCGGCACGTCCCCGCTGGCCGTCGCCCTGGCCTGGGTCCGCGACCGGCCCGGCGTCGTCGCCCCGGTCGTCGGCGCCCGGGACGCCGGCCAGCTCACCGGCTCGCTGACGGCCGAGGACATCACCCTCCCGCCCGCCATCCGGTCCGCGCTCGACGACGTCAGCGCGATCGAGGTCGGCTACCCCGAGCGCTGGCCGCGGTGAGCGCCAGGTGTCTGTTCGGTGACACGCACGTGACGGCACGGGGATCGAGGAGCATGCTGGTGAAGACCGACCGCCGAGGGACAACTGGAGGCCGCAACGTGCATCGGCTCGCCGCCGTGTCGTGGCTCGCGCTCCCGCTCGCCGGTGCCCTGGTGCTCTCGGGCTGCTCGTCGGCCAAGTCGACCTCCGACGACCTCCAGATCGTCGCGAACCCGACCGCCGCGCGCCCGGCCGTCTCCCCCGCCGTGACCGTGCCGCCCGCCGGTCAGGTCCTGCGCGACGGCTCGGTGTCGGCCGTCGCCGTGGACGCGAAGACCTCGACCCTCGTCGTTGCGGTTTCTTCGCCCCCGGCTCTGCGGCTGTACGACCTGAACGTGCTCGCGTCACCCCCGCTGAATATGCCGTTATACAGTGCTGCGTCCCGGTTGACGGTGTCGCCGGGGCGAGTGGAGATCGCCGAGCCCGGTCAGGGTGTGGTGCAGCAGCTGACGTTGCCGGATCGGAAGCTGACCGAGACGAAGATCGGCGGGCAGCCGGCGTCGAGCATCGTCTACGGGGCCGATCGCCTGGTCGCGATGGGGGCGGGCAAGGACATCCGGGTGCTGCCGGCCGCGGGTCCGGCGCGGACGATCGGCGGGCAGCTCTACAGCGCCGACGACGTGGTCGACACCGGGGACGGTGTGGTGGTGCTGGATCGGCTGCGGACGGCGGTGTTCTCGGTCGACGTCGCCGCCGGGAAGGTCGGCGAAGGCTTGCGGGCGGGCGATGGCGCCGCGAACGCCGTGGCGGATTCCTACGGCCGGGTGCTGGTGACCGACGCGCGGGCGGGGGCGCTGCTGGCGTTCTCGTCGGGTCCGCTGATCCTGAAGCAGCGTTTCCCGGTGCCCGGTGGGGCGTACGGGATCGCTTACGACGCCACGCGGAGCCTGGCGTGGGTGACGCTCACCGAACGGAACGAAGTGGCCGGGTTCGACGTCCGCGGCGGCGAGCCCGTGGAGAAGTACCGGTTCCCCACCGTGCGCCAGCCGGATTCGGTGGGGGTGGACGAGAAGAGCGGCCGGGTGATCGTCGGCTCGGCCGCCGGAGAAGGGACCCAGGTGATCCAGCCATGACAGCGGTCGGCGAGGCGGTGGTCGAAGGGGATTGGGAGTATCGCCGCCTGCACCTCCCCCCGGGTGTGTCCCGGCGTGCGGCGGCGATCCAGCTCTCCATCCACGCGGAGTTCGCGGGCTGGGAACTGCGCACCGTGCGGCTCTACGCCGACGGCACGCGCCGGGTCTGGCTCCGCCGCAAGAAGACGGCGCAGAGCCTCCCCGGCGCCCTCCCGACCTAGCCGGCCACCCGGTTCAGCCAGTCGCCCCAGGTCTTTTCCTCGACGTCCGCGTCCGCACCCGGGGCGAACAAGTGGTGGCAGGCGACCATCGCGCCCTGGAAGCCGCGGACGAACCGGTACATCGCGTCCGGCGTCCGGATGCCGACCGTCTGGTCGTTGACGGCGTAGACCACGCCTCCCCCGCCGAGCCGGACCCGGTCGCCCTCGGCAGGACGGGCGGTCAGACCCAGGGCCGTGCCCAGGCGTGTCCACACCTCGTCCCAATCCGCCACCGGCGGGCCGAACGCGGTGACCGGGGTCGCGGTCCGGCCCGCGAAGTGCGTCACGTACTCGACCAGTGTGCGGAAGAAGAGGTCGCCTCCCGCGGTCATCGCCTCGAACTCGTCCTCCCAGTCGTCGCCCGGCAGGAAGCCGCTGGTGACGCAGCGGAGCACCGTGCTGCCGCCGCCGCGGCCCTCGATGAGGAACTCGTAGGCGATCCGGCGGCCGTCCGGTGCGGTGTCGCTGCCGTAGGCGAGCTTCTCCGCCGGCTCCCACTCGCTGATCCGGAACTCGGGCCGGTAGGCCCCGAAGGCGCCGCGGACCGTGCCGCCGGTGCCGCCCTCGACCTCGTTGCGGCCCATGAACCACGAGTCGATGCCCGGGCCGGTCGCGATGGCTTCCCACACCTGCTCCGGCGTCGCGCCGACTTCGGCGACGTCGGTCAGTTCGAACTCGTACCCCACTTCAGGACTCCTCCGGGACGCTCGGGTGCACGGCGACGACCACCCGGTACGAGCGGCCCTTCTCGGCCGCTTCGTCGTGGTACTTCCCCACCAGCGTGGTGACGGCGGTGGTGAGTTCTTCGGCGAACGCGGCCCGGTCGGCGGCGGAGGTGAACCGCACCTCGCCGTCGAGCGCGAACGTCGCCAGGCGCTGCTTGGCCTTGGCCGCGCCGGTGATCAGCAGGCCGACGTCCCGCACGAGCCGGCCGGCGACGGCGAGCAGCCACCGCGCCGAGAGCCGGTCCGGTGAGCGGGCCGGGTCCGGCTGCACCGCGGCCAGCGCCGTCGGCGAGATGACGTACGACGCCGCCGTCGCTCGCATCATGCGCTCGGTGACGTTGCCCTTGCGGCGTTCCTCGACCAGCTCGACCAGGCCGTGGCTCTCCAGCGCGCGTAGGTGGTAGTTGACCTTCTGGCGCGGCAGGCCGACGCGCGCGGCGAGCATGGTCGCCGAGGCCGGCTCGGCCAGCTCGGCCAGCAGCCGGGCCCGGACCGGGTCCAGCGACACCTCGGCCGCCGCCGCGTCTTCGATCACCGCCACGGGAAACATGCGCCCAGCATCCAACCGAACAGAGAAGTTGTCAAGAACGATCGAGCTGTCGGTCGAGGAGGGTCTGGAAGTGCGGACACGTCATGAGGTCGTCGTGCCGGCAGTCACCCTCGATCAGCTCGAGCGCGGCCTGGGCGCGCGCGATCCGGGTCCGGAGCCGCTCCCGCTGGCGGGCCGCCATCGCCGCCCGCCCGGCCGCGGACCGGTCGGTCAGCATCGACCGGATGTCCGCGAGTTCGAACCCGGCTTCCTTCGCCACCAGGATCGCGGCCACCCGCCGCAGGTCCGCGTCGGTGTACCGGCGCCGGGTGCCGGCGCGGGCGGGGGTCAGCAGCCCTTCCGCTTCCCAGTAGCGCAGCACGTGGGCCGGCAGCCCGAACCGGGCCGCCACTTCGCCGATTGACTTCATGTCGGCATTAAGTCGCAGGATGGGTCGCATGTCCACGTTGCTGACCCTCCTCGACGCCCTCGACGACCGCCCGCAAGCCGTCCACCTGCGGGAACGCACCTACCAAGGACTGGGTGACGTCGTGGTCGACGTCGGCTGCGGCGGCGGGCGGGCCGTCGGCGAACTGGCCGCTCGCGGGGTCCGGGCCATCGGCGTCGACGCCGACCCGGCCATGATCTCGGTGGCGGCCGCGCGCTGGCCGGACGGCGAGTTCCACGTGGCCGACGCGACCACCCTGCCCCTGGACGACGGCGCGGTCAACGGCTACCGCGCCGACAAGGTCCTGCACGTCCTGCCCGACCCCGCGCTCGCGGTCGCCGAGGCCCGCCGCGTCCTCGCCCCGGGCGGCCGCGCGGTGCTCGCCGGCCAGGACTGGGACACGATCGTCATCGACTCGGACGATCCGGCGCGCACCCGCTCGATCGTCCACACGCGAGCGGACGGCATGCCACACCCCCGGATCGCTCGGGCGTACCGGAACCTGTTGCTGGACAACGGGTTCACGGAAGTGACGGTCGAGGTGCACACGGTGGTGTGGACGGACCCGGCGGCCTTGCCGGTCCTGGCCAACCTCGGCGGCGACGGCGCCTGGCTGGACGAGCAGTCGGCCCGCGCCCGCGAGGACCGGCTGTTCGTCGCGGTGCCGATGTTCGTCGCCGCCGGCACCCGCTGACCTCAGGCCCGCCGGCTCGCGTTGACCAGCGCGACCACCCGCGGCAGCACCTGGGCCGCGGCCTCCAGCGGCACGACGTGGCCCACCCCGGGCAGCACCACCGCCGTCCCGTTGCCGAGGCCGCGGACCCAGTGCTCCACATCGGATGCCCGGACGATCCGGTCCCGCTCCCCCACGATCGCCGTCACCGGGAGGTCGGCGACCTGGGCCAGCGCCGCGTCGCGCGCGTAGGCGTCCATGGCCGGGCGGAACACCGACACCGTGTGGGGCCAGTTGCCGCGGATCATCTTCACCGTCAGCTCGACCAGGTCCGGGTCCGGGTCGTCGCCGAACAGCCACCAGCGCAGGCCCGCGCTGACCGCCCGGCTGGTGTGCTCGCGCACCACGCCGAACAGCTTCGAGCCGAGCACCGCTTCGAGGTCGCGGGCCAGCTTGCCCAGCGCGTTCGGCCAGGTCGCCGACACCTCGGTGGCGAGGGTGCCCGACGACGTCGCCAGCAGCACCAGCCCCGAGACCCGCTCGGCGAACAGGGCCGGGTGCCGCTGGGACAGCGACATGATCGCCAGACCGCCCATGTCGTGGCCGACCAGCACCACGCGGCCGTCGGGCACCTCGCGGGTCAGCAGCTCGGCGAGGTCGTCGCCGAGCTGGGCCATGGTCGCGGTGCCGCGGCGCGCCCGCCCGGATCCGCCGTGGCCGCGCTGGTCGTAGGTCAGCACGGCCACCGGCCCGTCGGCGGCGTCCGGCACCAGCGGCGCGATGCGGCCCCAGCTGCGCTGGTCGAGCGCGTAGCCGTGGACGAACACCACGGTCACCGGCGCGGCCGGGTCGCCCCTGCGGATCACCTGCAGGGGCGTGCCGTCGGCGAGCGCGAACCCGGTCATCAGCTGGTGCGCAGGAACCGGTCGAGTACGCGGGTGCCGAACTTCAGCGCCTCCACCGGGACCCGCTCGTCGACGCCGTGGAACAGCGCCGAGAAGTCGAGGTCCGCGGGCAGCTTGAGCGGCGCGAAACCGAAGTTGCGGATGCCGAGCTCCTGGAACGACTTCGCGTCCGTGCCGCCGGACAGCATGTACGGCAGCGTCTTCGCGCCCGGGTCCTCGGCCAGGACCGCGGCCGTCATGGCGTCCACGAGCGCGCCGTCGAAGGTGGTCTCGACCGGCGGGAGCTCCATCCACTCCTTCTCGATGTCCGGGCCGAGCAGCTCGTCGAGCTCGCGGTCGAAGGCCTCCAGCCGGCCCGGCAGGATCCGGCAGTCGACCGCGGCTTCGGCGACCGACGGGATGACGTTCGACTTGTACCCGGCGGTGAGCATGGTCGGGTTGGCCGTGTCGCGCAGGGTCGCGCCGATCATCCGGGAGATGTTGCCCAGCTTGGCGACCGAGCCCTCCAGGTCGTCCTCGGGGAAGTCCCAGCCGGTGATCTCGGTGACGCCGGCGAGGAACTCCTTCACCGAGTCGGTCAGCACCAGCGGGAACCGGTGGTTGCCGAGCTTCGCGACGGCTTCGGACAGCTTCGTGACCGCGTTGTCGCGGTGGATCATCGAGCCGTGCCCGGCGGTCCCGCGCACGCGCAGCTTCATCCAGCGGATGCCCTTCTCCGCCGTCTCGATCAGGTAGGCGCGGACGTCGTCCTTGAGCGTGATCGAGAAGCCCCCGACCTCGCTGATCGCCTCGGTGACGCCCTCGAACAGCTCGGGCCGGTTCTCGACCAGCCACTGCGCGCCGTACTTGCCGCCGGCCTCCTCGTCGGCCAGGAAGGCGAAGACGAGGTCCCGCGGCGGCACGATGTCGTTCAGCTTGTAGTGCCGGGCCAGCGCGAGCGCCATCGCGCACATGTCTTTCATGTCGACCGCGCCCCGGCCCCAGACGTAGTCGTCCTGGATCGCCCCGGAGAAGGGGTGCACCGACCACTCCGAGGCGTCGGCGGGCACGGCGTCGAGGTGACCGTGGATGAGCAGGGCGCCCCGCTCGCGATCGGCCCCTTCGAGCCGCACGATCACGTTGTGCCGATTCTTCCCGCCCGACTCGACGTAGGTGATCTCGTAGCCGGCGTCGGTCAGCTTCTCCGCCACGTACTCCGCCGCCGCCCGCTCGCCGACCAGCGTGTCGGGATCGCCGGTGTTGGTCGTGTCGATGCGGATGAGCTCGCTGGTCAGCGTGACGGCCTCGGCCGCGGCGGCTTCGATCAGGTTCGGTTCGGTCACCGGCCATTCCTATCATTGGCGCCGCCGGACGCGCTGGCCGCGGGAACAGACTGAGCTCGGTCGCCCAACCGGCCGAATACAACGTTATACAGGCTGGGCCTGCCGTCGCCTGTCGCGCACGTAGATGACCGGCGGCTTGCTGTCGCCCGGGCTGCGGCGGTTCATCTCGAACAGCGCGGTCGCGGCGATCAGGTCACTGAGCTTGGCGTAGCCGTAGGTGCGGGAGTCGAAGTCCGGGCGCTGCTTCGTGACGATGTTGCCGATGGCGGACAGCGACGCCCAGCCGTCGTCGTCGGAAGCGGCTTCGACCGCGTTGCGCAGCACGGCCATCAAGGCGAGGTCGGCCGCGAGCTGCGCGGCGCGGGCGGACGACTTCTGCGCGGGTGCCGCATCGGCCGGCTCGGCCGCGCTGCCGGGGTAGCCGAGATTCTCGACGTAGATGAACTTGTCGCACGCCGCGACGAACGGCTTGGGTGTCTTGCGTTCGCCGAAGCCGTACACGGTCAGGCCCGATTCGCGCAGGCGCGCCGCCAGCCGGGTGAAGTCGGAATCGCTGGAGACGATGCAGAAGCCGTCGAAGCGGTCGGAGTACAGCAGGTCCATCGCGTCGATGACCATTGCCGCGTCGGTCGCGTTCTTGCCGGTGGTGTACGCGAACTGCTGGATCGGCTGGATCGACTGGGCCAGCAACTGATCTTTCCAGCCTTTCAGGCTCGCCCCGGTCCAGTCGCCGTAGGCGCGCTTCACATGCGCGGTGCCGTACTTGGCGACCTCGGCCAGCAGCGCCTCGGTGATCCCCGGCCGGGCGTTGTCCGCGTCGATGAGCACCGCCAGCTTGGCGGCGCTCTCACTGGTCGTGGCCATGTGCGCTCCCCCGTCATCCTCCGCCGAACCGAGAATCCGTCCCGGCCGGCCCGGGTGCATCCTGCCCGAACCGGAGACCCGGCGCGCTCCGGTCTCCCAGCCCGTCGCGAACATGAAATAAATTCGGCTACTTGCCGGTACGATCACTCGCCACCGGCTGGTGGACTGTCAGCCATGTCACCCTCGAAAGCCCGCCTCGCCGTGGCCGGCACCGCCTCCGCCGTCCTGCTGCTGCTCGGCAGCGCCGGTGTCGCCGACGCCGCCGTTGCCCGGCCCGCCGCCACGGCCGCCGCCGCGCCGTCCTACGCCACCTGGGTCGCCGATGTCACCGCGGTCACCACGCCGGCGGCCGACTACCTCACCCAGCGGCTCGCCGTCCCGGGTGGACGGACCGCCATCGTCCTCGACATCGACAACACGAGCCTGGAGACCTACTACAACGGCGGGTTCACCACGCCCGCCGTCAAGCCGGTCCTCGCGCTCGCCAAGCTCGCCCAGGCCAAGGGGGCCGCGGTCTTTTTCGTCAGCGACCGCACCGAAGTGCTCCGGTGGCCCACCGAAGGGAACCTGAAGGCCGTCGGGTACCCGGACGACGGGCTCTACCTGCGTCCCCTGTTCAACTTCGACCCGGTGCAGACCAACAAGACCAAGGCCCGGACTGCCATCGAACAGGCCGGCTACACGATCGTCGCGAACATCGGCAACAGCACCACCGACCTCGACGGCGGGCACGCCGAGCGGACCTTCAAGCTGCCGGACTACAACGGCGCGCTGTCCTGAACCGGTGCGATCGTCGTCCCGGCCACCGGCGGGCAGGTGAGCAGCCGGGGCTCGCCTGCGCCCGTGGCCACGACGGACGCCAGCAGCCGCACCGCCTCGCGGCCGAGGGCGCGCCGCGGCACCTCGAAGCCGCTGACTTCCGGGCTGGACGGCGGGCAGCCGAGCACCGCCAGCGACAGGTCGCCGGGAACCGACACCGCCGCCGCGTGCAGGGCCCGCTGCGCCGGAGCGCACACCGCCTCGTCGACGACCAGTGCGGTCACGCCGTCGGCTAACCAGCCGCGGACCGCCGTCGCGAGGCCGGTGCCGTCGGTGCGGACCACCAGGGCGGACTCGATGCCGGTGCCGCTCTCCCGCTCACGCGCGGCCGGGGTGTCGGCCGGCTCGCGCAGGTGGCGGATCCGCCGGTGCCCCGCCTGCCGCAGCCGGGCGAGCACTTCGGCCGACGCCGATGCGTAATCGGCGTCGACGTACGGGACGCGGAGCTCCGGGCAGCGTCCGATGTGGACGATCGGGTACCCGGTGGCGAGCTGTTCCGCGGGCACCGGACCACCGAAGAACAGGCAGCCGTCGGCGAGCCGGCTGCGGCGGGGGAAACCGGGGCCGGGCGCGGTGAACATGATCAGGTCCTTGCCGAGCACGGCCGCTTCCGCCGCGATGCCGGCCAGGATCGCCTGGTGCGCCTCGAACGCCGGGCCGGCGGCGCAGATCCCGAAGAGGCCGTGGCCCGCCTGTCGTTTCGCCAGCGGATCGGCGTAACCCAGCCGCTGGGCGGCCTCCAGCACGCGCAGCCGGGTCGCCTCGGCCAGCCGGACCCCGGTGCGGTTGCCGCCGAGCACCACCGACACGGTCGCCTGGGAAACCCCGGCCACGCGCGCGATGTCGGCCTGCCGCACCCTGCCCATCGGGCACCTCGCTCGCCGGTCGCCGGGGTCAGCTGATCGATTCAGACTGCAAGCCCGCTTCGGGACGCGTCAACGGTTTTGCCCGAAACTCCCGTTGATCCGGCCCGGTCATACCGGCGGCGGATGGCAGGATGCGGCCATGCGCTCCTTGCCCCTCGACGGCGTCACCGTCGTGTCGTGCGAACAGGCGGTGGCCGCGCCGCTGGCCACCCGGCACCTGGCCGACCTCGGCGCCCGGGTGCTCAAGATCGAGCGGCCGGGCACCGGCGACTTCGCCCGCGCCTACGACGAAACCGTGCACGGCCTCTCCAGCCACTTCGTGTGGCTGAACCGGTCGAAGGAGAGCGTGACCCTCGACCTCAAGAGCGACGCGGCGCCCGGCGTGATGGCGGCGCTGCTGGACCGGGCGGACGTGTTCGTGCAGAACTTCGCACCCGGCGTCGCGGACCGGCTCGGGCTGGGCGCGGCCACCCTGCGCGCGACCCGGCCGCGGCTGATCACGTGCTCGGTGTCGGGTTACGGCTCGACCGGGCCGTACCGCGACGCGAAGGCGTACGACCTTCTGATCCAGTCCGAAGCGGGGCTGGTGTCGGTCACCGGCTCCGAGGAGGAGCCGGCCAAGAGCGGCATCCCGGCCGCGGACATCGGCGCCGGGATGTACGCGTTCTCCGGCATCCTCTCCGCGCTGTACGACCGCGAGCGCACCGGGCAGGGCACCGAACTCGAGGTGAGCCTGTTCGACTCGCTGGTGGAGTGGATGGGCTTCCCGCTGTACTACGCGGGCTACGGCGGGACACCGCCGCCGAGGACGGGCACCAGCCACGCCGCGATCGCGCCCTACGGAACGTTCGCCGCGGGCGACGGGACCGAAGTGGTGCTGGCGGTGCAGAACGACCGCGAGTGGGCGGCGTTCTGCGAGCACGCGCTCGCCCGCCCGGACTGGGTCACCGACCCGCGGTTCGCCACCGGCAGCGCCCGCGTGACCCACCGGGCGGAACTGGAGGCCGCGATCGACGCGATCTTCGCCGAGCTCACCGGCGCTGCCTTGGAGGCACGGCTGGCGGCGGGCCGGATTGCGCATGCCCGCCGCCGCGACCTGCCGGACGTCCTGGCCCATCCCCAGCTCACGGCCCGCGACCGGTTCGCGGAGGTGGCGACCCCGGGCGGGCCGATCCGGGCGACGCTGCCGCCGATCACGGTGGCCGGCCGGGCGCCGCGGATGGACCCGGTGCCGGCGCTGGGCGAGCACACCGACGCGGTGTTGAGGGAGTTCGGCTTCGACGTGGAGGCACTGCGGCGTCAGGGCGCGGTGTAGCGCGTCAGGTCTCCAGGATGTGCCGAGCCCGGGTGAGCACCGGCTTGTCCACCATCCGCCCGTCCACAACGGACACCCCATCCCCCGCCGCCAGGACCCGCCGGGCCCACGCGCGCTCGGCCTCCGTCGGGGCGAACCCCTCCCGGACCTGCCCCACCTGCCGCGGGTGGATACACAGCTTCCCCCCGAAACCCAGCGAACGCGCGTACCGGACGTCTTCGGCAAGCCGGGCCGGGTCGTGCAAGTCCGTGGTGACGCCGTCCACCGGCGCGGCCAGCCCGGCCGCCGCCGAAGCGATCACCAGGCGCGATCGCGCGTAGACGAACGGATCCCGGTCCTCCGGCGTCACCCCGAGCTGGGCCGCCAGGTCCACACTGCCGAACGCCAGCCGCCGCACCGACGGCGCCGCGGCCAGCTCACCCGCGCGTTCCACGCCGAGCGCGGTCTCGACGAGGGCGACCACCTCACCGAACCCGGCGAGCACCCCCGGCGTCTCCGCCTTCGGCACCATCACCGGCACGCCCCGCGCGGTCACCATCGCGGCGTCCTCGGCGAACCACGGGGTCCCGGGCGCGTTGATCCGGACCATCGCGCGGTCACGCTCGAGCCACTCGCGCACCGAAGCGCGGGCCGCATCCTTGGCCTCCGCCGAAACGGCGTCCTCCAGATCCAGGATCACGACCTCGGCGCCACTGGCGACCGCCTTGCCGAAGCGATCGGGCCGATCGCCGGGCACGAACAGGTACGTCGTCGCGGCCACCCGGTCACGATAGCCGTAAGGGGTCCGGGGCCGCCGGACTGCGTGATCACCCGATGCGGCGCCTCACCCCTCAGGACGAACGTGGGCTCCACGACGGAAGGAATCTGAATGACCGTGTCAAGCCGCAGCGGTAGCGGGTTGTGGCGCGGTCGGTGTGAATGTCCGGCCGTCGCGCAGCAAGGCCCAGAGCA
>NZ_JBSGBK010000142.1:0-13977 GCF_053601215.1 Amycolatopsis sp. NPDC004772 | reverse complement strand
TATGCGGGTCGCCTCCTTCCCAAAACGCACTCGGTGGCCGGGATCGGGCCCGACACGGTCTGAGGCGGTCGTGAGTGGTAAGGCGGGTTCTAACCCGCCTTACCACTCACGACCTCTGGCGCTACTCACCCCCGTGTGTGCGCCTTTCAGACCCGCCGGCGGTAGGCCCAGGTGGCCAGCGGGAAGAACACGAGCACCGCACCGGCCATCCAGGCCAGCGCCCCGGCCAGCGGGCCGGCGACGGCTCCGCCGTTCATCAGGCCGCGCAGCGCGTTCGCCATCAGGCTGACCGGGCTGATGTCCGCCCAGGCCCGCAGCCAGCCCGGCATGGTGTTCGTCTGCACGAACACATTGCTGCCGAACGTCAGCGGCATGATGAAGACGAACATCAGCGCCTGCGCCGAGCCCGGCGTCTTCATCAGCATGCCGACGAACACCGAGCCCCAGCAGAAGCTCAGCCCGAACGCCAGCGCGAGCAGGATCGCCACCGCGAACTCGCCGGGGCTGGTCGCGATCCGGTAGCCCATGATCGTGGCCACGACCATCAGCACGGTCAGGCAGACGACGTACCGCACGACGTCGGCGAGCACCGCGCCGATCAGCGGCGCCGAGCGGGCGATCGGCATGCTGCGGAACCGGTCGAACACGCCCTTGGTGACGTCGGTGTTGAGCTGCACGCCGACGGTCAGGCACGCCTGCAGGATGTTCATCACGATGACGCCGGGCACGACCAGCTGCAGGTAGGCGTCGATCGAGCCGGACAGCGCGCCGCCGAACAGGTAGACGAAGATCACCAGGAAGATGATCGGCATCAGGGTGACGTCGGCGAGCTGTTCGGGGTTCTTGCGGATCTTCAGGATGCCGCGCCAGGCCAGCGAAAGCGCGTGCTGGAACCCCTTGCCGGGGCTGATGTGGCGGGGCGGGGCCGGGCGGTCGAGGGCCAGCGTCGTCATGCCAGGCTCCCTTCGAGGGTCTTGTCCTCGGTGGACGGTTCGGCGGTGTGCCCGGTGAGGGCGAGGAACACCTCGTCGAGGCTGGGCAGCCGCAGCGCCAGCTCGTCCGCGGTGATCCCGGCTTCGTCGAGCTTGCGGACCAGGGTGGACAGCAGGACGGGGTCGTTGACCGGCGCGGTGAGCAGGCCGGTCGCGTCGTCGCGGGTCGGCCGGACGCCGGACAGGTCGCCGAGGATGCGGTTGACGGCGTCCATGTCGGCCGGCCGGGTCGGCCGCACCTGCAGCGTCTGCCCGCCGACGCGGCGCTTGAGCTCGTCGGCGCGGCCGTCGGCGACGACCCGGCCGTGGTCGAAGACGGTGATCTTGTCGGCCAGCTGGTCGGCTTCCTCCAGGTACTGCGTGGTCAGCAGCACCGTCGCGCCCTCGGCGACGAGGCCGCGGACGACGTCCCAGACCTCGTTGCGGGCGTGCGGGTCCAGCCCGGTGGTCGGTTCGTCGAGGTAGAGCACCTCGGGCCGGCCGACGAGGCTGGCGGCGAGGTCGAGCCGCCGCCGCATGCCGCCCGAGTACGTCCGGATCGGCCGCTTGGCCGCCTTGGTCAGCTCGAACCGCTCGATCAGCTCGGTGGCGCGGGCCTTGGCGTGGCTGCGCGGGTAGCCGTACAACCGTCCGATCAGGACGAGGTTCTCGATGCCGTTGAGGTCCTCGTCGACCGACGCGTACTGCCCGGTCAGCCCGATCAGGCTGCGGACCCGGACCGGGTCGGCGACCACGTCGTAGCCGCCGACGGTGGCTCTGCCGGCGTCGGGTTTCATCAGGGTCGCCAGGATCCGGACGGCGGTCGTCTTGCCGGCGCCGTTCGGCCCGAGCACCCCCACGACCTGCCCGAACGGGACCTCGAGGTCGACCCCGTCGAGCGCCTTGGTGTCCCCGAAGTGCTTGACCAGGCCCTCGGCCTGGATTGCGTGCGACATGGGCGTCCTCCTCTACTGCCGCTTCTGAGGGTCACTTTGGACGGCGGCGCTGGTAAGCCGCGCACAGCGCGCTGTCAGCGGCTGGCAGGCGCTGGTGGAGATCTTGTGGAGGAGTTGTCGGGGCAGCAGCCGAGCGGCGCCGGTCTCGGCATACTCGGCAGCATGGTGGTTGCGGAAGAGACGCGGTCGCGGCGGAAGAACCCGCTGGTCACGGGCCTGCTGGTGGTCCCGCTGGTGCCGCTGGCGCTGCTGGCGGCGCTACGCCTGCTCGGCTACGACGGCGGCTGGTACACGCTGGTCGCGCTGTCGTTGACGCCGTTCGCGGCGGCCGCCGGGGTGCTGCTCGGCGGCGTCACCCTGGCGTTGCGGCGGTGGTGGCTCGGCGGGGTCGCGCTGGTGCTGGCGCTCGCGTTGGCCGTCCTCGTCATCCCGCGGGTGTCGGCGAGCGAGCAACGCACCGTGCAGGGCAAGACACTGCGCGTCCTCGCCTCGAACCTGCTCTACGGCCAGGCCGACGCGAAAGCCGTCGTCGACCTGGTGCGCGAGCAGCGGATCGACGTGCTGAACCTGGTCGAGATGACCCCGTCGGCGGTCGACCGGCTGACCGCGGCGGGGCTGTTCGACCTGCTGCCGCACCGCGTGCTGCACCCGGCGCCCGGCGCGTTCGGCTCGGGGATCGCGTCCCGCTTCCCGCTGAAGGAGGTCAACCTGACCGGCGATTCGGCGGCCAAGCAGCCGGGCGCGGAGGCCGACCTCGGCGAGGGCGTGGTGGTCGAGATCGTCGCGGTCCACCCGATCTCCCCGGACGTGGACACCCCGCTGTGGGAGCGCGAAATCAAGGACCTGTCCCAGCCGGCGGGCGAGCACGGGCTGCGCATCCTGGCGGGCGACTTCAACGCCACGCTGGACCACGCGGCCTACCGGACGGTCCTGTCCCGCGGCTACCACGACGCCGCCGAGGAGCGCGGCGAAGGCTTGGCCCCGACGTGGCCGTCGTCCATGCCGGTGGTGACGATCGACCACGTGGCGGTCGACAACCGCGCGGCGGTGCTGGACTACCGGGTGTTCGATGTGGCGGGCAGTGACCACCGGGCGGTGTTCGCCGAGGTCCGGCTGCCGTGATCAGCGGGGCAGGAGCTGCTTGAGCGTTTCCAGGGCCCCCGCCGCGATGGACACGCCGCGGCCGTGGCGGATCTCTGGTTCTCGGGGGTTGATCCGGATCAACGCGCCCGTTGCCGCGCTCGCCAGTTCGGCGTAGCGGCGGACCGTCGGGACCGCCTGGCCCGCTCCCAGCTCCACCACCACGAGGTCACGAGCCGTCCGGCGCCACGCCGTGAGCTCGTCCAGCTGGGCCTGGCTGCGGTCCGGGACCCAGGAAAAGTCGCCGAACATCAGGATGTTGGGACGCGCCAACCCGCCGCAGCGGGGGCACGACGGCAGTGGGGGCACCGCCCGCATGGTCTCCTCGTCGACCGTCACGTCCAGGTCCGCCGGCCAGATCTCGGACGTGCACCCGGCGAGGCACTGCAGGTGGTGGATCGAGCCGTGCGCCTCCGCCACGGACTCGAAGCCCGCCTTTTGGAACTGGCCGTCCACATTGGACGTGAACACGCGGACGCCGCCGGGTAGACGCGCACCCAGTGAGAGCAGCAGCCGGAACCCCTCGTGCGGGACCGTCTCGCGGTACAGCGCAAGCCGGTGCCCGTAGAAGCCCCAGGCCAGCTCGGGATCTTCGGCGAAGTGGCGCGGGTCGGCCAGTTCCTCGAACTGCAGGCCGAGGCGAGCGTACGGCGGATACGCGCGCCAGAACCCTTCGCCGCCGCGGAAGTCCGGGAGCCCCGAGTCGACGCCCATGCCGGCGCCGGCGCAGATCAGGAGTGCGCCGGCGCCGTCCAGGAGCTTTGCCGCCTCATTCACCCGGCTGGGAACCGAGAACGACCTCGAACTCCAGGAGGTTCGCGCCGGTGGACACCGGCTTGGCGCGCTCGCCCGAGTGCGCCGCCGCGGCCGGGCCGCCCTTCGCCCACGCCTGGTAGTGCTCCTCGGTTTCCCACTTCGTGTAGACGAAGTAGCGCGTCTCGCCGGACACCGGCCGCAGCAGCTCGAAGCCGAGGAAGCCCGGCTGCTCGTCGACCGAGTGCATGCGCGCGGCGAACCGCTTCTCCAGCTCGGGGCCGGCGCCCTCGGGGACCTCGATCGCGTTGATCTTCACGACACTCATGCCTCCCACCCTAGTTGGCCGCGGGGTGGCTTCAGCTGCGCAGTGAGCCGGGGAACAGGTCCGCGTCCGCCGGGAGCTTCGTGCCGCGGAACCACGTGTCGAAGAACGCCCGCAGGTCCTTGCCGCCGATTCGCGCCGCCATCGTCTCGAAGTCGGCCCAGGTTGCGTTGCCGTGGCGGTAGCGGGCCGGCCACTCGTGCAGGAGTCGGTCGAAGGCCGGGTCGCCGATTTCGCGGCGCAACGCGTGCAGGGCCAGGATGCCCTTGTTGTAGACGCCCTCGAACTCGTGGCCCTGGCCCATGCCGACCAGCTTCTGCGCCCAGAAGTCCGTGCTGCCGCGGGTGATCTCGATGGCCGCGCGGTAGCGGTCGTCCAGGTTCTGACCCTCGCGCTCGGCCCACAGCCACTGCGAGTACGACGCGAAGCACTCGTTCAGGCAGATGTCGGACCAGTTCCGCACCGAGACCGAGTCGCCGAACCACTGGTGGGCGTTCTCGTGCACCAGCGTCGGCAGGTCCGCCCACTTCGCGTAAGTCGGCCGGGTCTGCGTCTCCAGTGAGAACGGGACCTCCTCGTTCAGGAAGATCCCGCCCGCCGCCGATTGCGGGTACGGGCCGAACTTGCCGCTCAGGAAGCCGAGCACCTCCGGCAGGCGGTCGCCGATCGCGCGGCGGGCTTCGGTGCCCGGGGCGTACGCCGAGACCACCGGGGTGCCGTCCTTCAGTGTCGACCTGTCGACACTGAACTTGCCGATCGCGATCGTCGTCAGGTAGGTCGCCACCGGGTTGGGCTCGGTCCAGGTGCCCGGCGGGCCCTCGCGGCCGTTCGAGAGCACCGTCCAGCCCGCCGGGACGTGCGCGGTGAGCGTGAAAGTCGCCTTGTCGCGCGGGGTTTCGTTCGCCGGGTACCAGAACGCCGCCGAGTGCGGCTCGCCGACCATGTACGCGCCGCCGTCGGCCGAATGCTTCCAGCCGTTCTCGCTGCCGCCGGTGTGCGGGGTCTTGGCCGGATCGCCGCCGTAGCGCACCCGGGTGCGGAACGTCGTCCCCGCCCGGATCGGGGCCGGCGGGGTGATGACCAGCTCGAACGCCTTCTCCCGGCTGAACGTCGCCGGTTTGCCGTCGACTTCGACGCTGTGCACGTCCAGTCCGCGCAGGTCGAGGTCGAACCGGCTGAGGTCCTGGGTGGCCTTGGCGGTCACTGTGGTGTCGCCGTCGAGGTGCCCGCTCGGCGGGTCGTATTTGACGTCGACCTGGTAGCCGAGCGCGTCGTACCCGCCGTTGCCGTCGTCCGGGTAGTAGGGATCGCCGCCGCCGGACGCGCCCGGTACCGGGTGCATCGGTGGCGGCGGGGGCGGCAGCGTGACGGCGTCGCCACCGCACGCCGCGGCGAGGACCACCGCGGCGCAGACGGCCAGGGCGGTCAGTCGGCGGCGCACACCCACCACCATAGGTGATGGATTGCGATCGGTTGGTCACGTTCCGCACCAGCGGTTTTGTGGTTAGGTGGCCGCGTGCTCTGTTTCGGCGGCAGCGGCGTGCCGATCGTTCTGCTCCACGGCCTGATGGGCCGCGCGCGGACGTGGTGGCGGGTCGCGGAGTGGCTCCGGCCCTACGGCGCGGTGTACGGCTTCGACGCGCGCGGCCACGGCAACGCGCCGCGCGTCGGCCCGTGGACGACAGAGCGCTTCGCCGACGACGTCGCCGAAGCGCTGCGGACGCTCGACGCGGGCCCGGCGGTGCTCATCGGCCACTCGATGGGCGGCCTGCACGCCTGGGCGACCGCCGCGCGGTACCCGGAGCTGGTGCGCGCGGTCGTCTCCGAGGACTTCGCGCCGGACCAGCGCGGCCGGACCGTCGAGACCTGGCGCGGGTACTTCGAGAGCTGGCCGGTCCCGTTCAAGTCCCTGGAGCACGTCCGCGAGTTCTTCGGCGACGCGGGCGGGTACTTCGCGGACTGCGTCGAGGAGCGTTCCGACGGGTTCCACCTGGTGGCGGACCTCGAAGACCTGTACGTGATCGCCGCCGAATGGGGCCGCCGGGACTACTGGGACGTCGTCACGGCGATCCGCTGCCCGCTGCTGCTGGTCGAGGGCGAGCACACGGCCATGCCGCCCGGCCAGCAGGCACTCGTCGCCGACCGGGTCGACGGCGCGAAACACCTGGTGGTCCCGGGCTCGGCGCACCTGCCCCACGACGAAGCCCCGGAGATCTACCGGGGTGCCGTCGAGGCCTTCCTCAGCCAGGTCCTGAACCGCTGAAGCCGCGCGTGAGCAGAAGGACGGCACACCGAGCGCGTCGTTGAGCCCGGCGCACCGACCTCCTGGTCACGTACGGGCCAGGTCCGCTCGCCAGGCCGCCGTCGAGCGGTCCGACGGCACGATCAGCGGCCAGACGTCCGCGCCGAGGAAGCCCGCCTCGTCGGATACCTTGGCCGCGGTGCACGTGTCGCGGGCCAACCCGGCCTGAGCGGACAAAGCGGTCACCGCGTCCTTTGTGGACTTCCCGAAGACCCCGTCGGTGGGAACCCCGAAGCCGGACGCGCGCAGGAACTGCTGCGCGAGCTGCACTTGGCGGCCCGTGTCGCCCGGCTTGAGCAGCGGCCACTCCGCTTCGGCCCGCGCCACCGACACGCCGAGGACGCGGCCGACGGCGGTCCGCAGCTCCGGCAGCCGGTTGTAGAGCACCTGGCCGGGGCACTCGGTCGAGTTGAAATCGCGGTGGCCCTTGATGAACTCCGGCGCGATGCCGTATTGGCTCGCGATGTAGGCGACCAGCGAGACCAGCGAGTTCCACAGCGCCGGCGGCACGTCCACCGTGCTGTAGAGGCCCTCGTTCTCGATGCCGATGACCTCGCTGTTGTGGTTGCCGACGTTCGCGCCCTGGACGTGCTTGGTGCCGCCGCGCAGGATCTCCAGGCTGCGGTGCCGCCCTTCGGTGATGTACCCGCCGCGGCTGTTCGTGAACTGCTGGCCGCTGTCGATCCAGCCGTTCTTGTCCATGTGCAGGTCCTGGATGAACCGCGAGACGTAGAACGCACGCGCCAGCGAGAAGTCGTCGTTCATCGGCGGGTCGACCGCGTGGTGAACGACGATGTACGTCGGCTTGTGGTTCTCCACCACGATGGTGCCGGTGGCGGGCCGGGCGCCCCAGTCCGACGTCGGGTGGATCGCCGGTACCGGCACGGCTGCCGTGGCCGTCCCCGTGGTCGTCATCCCCAGTGCGCCGGCCGCGGTCGCGGTCACCCCCGCCTTGAGCAGGGTCCGGCGGTCAACAGTGACCATGCGGAAAACGGTAACTCCGCAGCGCGCCATTGACAACTATTGACCAACTTTGGTTGTAGCGCGTTAGTGTTCACCTGGCAGGGCGAAGAGGCCGTCGCGGGTCTGCTCCAGCAGGCCGTCGACCAGCAGGGAGTCCAGGCAGCGGTCGCGCTGCCCGCCGTCGTGCCACACCTGGTCCAGGCGCGCCTTCTCGACCGGTCCCTCGCTGCCGCGCAGGACGTCGAGCAGCCGCCCGCGGACGTACCGGTCGGTGCCCGCGTACCGCTGCACCGGCTTGGCCGGGCCGGTGTACTCCGGCCGCCCGGCGCGCTGCCACGCGCATTCGTCGTGGATCGGGCAGTCCGCGCACTTCGGGGCCCGCGCAGTGCAGATCAGTGCGCCGAGCTCCATGATCGCCGCCGAGAACTTCGCCGCGGGCGCGTCTTCGGCCGGCAACAGGGCCTCGACGTCGGCCATGTCCCGGGTGTTGGACGCCGGCCCGGCGTCCCCGGCCCCGTGCACCGCCCGCGCGACGACCCGCCGCACGTTCGTGTCGACGACCGGCGCCCGCCGCCCGTAGGCGAACGCGGCGACGGCCCGCGCGGTGTAGGCGCCGATCCCGGGCAGCGCGAGCAGAGTGTCCACATCGGACGGAACGACGTCGCCGTGCTCGCGCGCGATCACCCCGGCGGCCTCGTGGAGCCGCAGCGCCCGGCGCGGGTAGCCGAGCTTGCCCCAGGCCCGCACGACCTCGCCCTGCGAAGACGCGGCCAGCGCCGAGGGGACCGGCCAGCGCGCCATCCATTCGTGCCAGATCGGCTGCACCCGGACGACCGGGGTCTGCTGGAGCATGATTTCGCTGACCAGCACGCCCCAGGCCGTGCAATCCGGCGAGCGCCACGGCAGATCCCGGCCGTGCGCGGAGAACCAGTCGAGCAGTACGTCAGCGTCCACAGCCACGCCGGGAGGCTACTTCGCGTACTTCGGCAGCTCGCGGGCGACCTCGTCCGGCGACGGCATGGCGGCGATCTCTTCGGCGACCGCGCGGGCCGCTTCCCGGCAGGAGGACGCCTTCCGGGCCTGTTCGGCGACGGCTTCCGCGGTCAGCTCGCCAGGCAGCAGGCGCACCGCGGCCCCCGCGGCGACGAGCGCGTCGGCGTTGGCGAACTGGTCGGCGCCCTGCGGCAGGACGAGCTGCGGGACGCCCGCGGCGAGCGCACCGAGGGTGGTGCCGCTGCCGCCGTGGTGCACGACGAGGTCCGCGTGCGCGATCGCCGCCGCCTGCGGTACCCAGGCCTGGGCCGTCACGTGGGCCGGCAGCGGCCCGAGGGCCACTCCGCCGGTGGCCACCACGACGGGCGTGCCGAGCGTGGCCAAACCCTCGATCGCCGTCTTGAGCACCTCCGGGGTGCCGAACGCGGTGCCGAGGGTGAGGTAGACCAGCGGCCCCCGGAAGTCGCCCGGCTCGGCGAACGGCACCGGCCGCACCGGGACGCGCTCGGCGGTCGCGAGGAAGTCCGCGTCCTGCAGGGACGGCGGGCAGACGTCGAGGTGCACACCGCCGGTGGGACGCTCGAACCCGATGCCGGGCGGGAACATCCGCCCGAACCCGTGCCAGAGCGACGGGATCCCGGCGCGCTTCGCCGCGACACCCACTTCCGGGACGCCCCACCCGTGCACGACCAGATCCGGCCGCAGCCGCTGCAGGTCGGGCTCGATGTCCTCGGCGTAGATCTCGTAGAACGAGTCCGCCGGCCGGAACGGGTTCAGCCCCCGCAGCGACTCGTGGACGTGCTCGCCGGCGGCGAAGTGCACGTCGTGCCCGATGTCCCGCGCCGCGACCGCGAGCGGGACCATCGGGTACGTGTGGCCGGCCGAGGCCAGCCCGGCGAACAGGACTCGCAAGGCCTACTCGACCTCGGTGAGCTTCCCGGTCTTCACGTCGTAGACGAACCCGCGCACGTTCTCCGTGTGCGGCAGGTACGCGCTGCGCCGCACCCGCTCCACCGAAGTCCGCACGCTGTTCTCGACGCTGCGGAAGGCCTCGACCGACCACGTGGGCCGCAGGCCGGTGTCGGTTTCGAGCTCGTCCTTGAAGTCGTCCTCGGTCACCATCGAGAGGCCGCACTCGGTGTGCTGCACGATCAGCACCTCACGCGTGCCCAGCTTGCGCTGCGACAGGGCGAGCGAGCGGATCATGTCGTCGGTCACCACGCCGCCGGCGTTGCGGAGGACGTGCGACTCGCCCTGCAGGAGGCCGAACAGCTCGAACACCCGGATGCGGGCGTCCATGCAGGTCAGGATGGCCACCTGGAGCGACGGCTTGGGGGACGACCGGTCGCCGGGCGTCACCTCGCCGAGTTCCTGGTTGCGCTTGAGCAGTACGTCGATCGAGGTCATCGGTCACCTTCCGGCCAGTGGCCCCGCGGCGCGGGTCGTCCACTCCATTTGACCGGGTGACTACCCCGATGAGCAATGCGCTAAGAGCAATGTCACGAGGTCAGCCGCCGAACCACGGCTCGTCGACGGTCCGCGGCGGGCCCGACGTCCGCCCGACGCGCAGCTCGGTCGGCAGGGTGATCACCTTCGGCGCGCTGCGTTCGCCCGAGCTGAGCAGCAGCCGCCCGGCCGTCTTGCCCTTCTCCAGCACCGGCTGGTGGACCGTGGTGAGCCCGATCCGCTCGGCTTCGGCGATGCCGTCGAAGCCGGTCACCGTCAGGTCCTGCGGCACCCGCAGCCCGCGCCGCTCGGCCTCGGCCATCGCGCCGAGCGCGAGGATGTCGGAGGTGCAGATCACGGCCGTGATCTGCGGGTAGGCGTCCAGCAGCTGGCGGGCCGCGGACGCGCCGTCGTCCACCGTGTGGTCGAACCGCTCGACCACCGGGACGCCCGCCCAGTCGACGCCCGCCGCCGAGAACGCCACGGCGAGCGCTTCCAGCCGGGTGCGCTGGACGTGGAAGTGCGCGCCGCTCTGCCGCGTCGCGGAGACGAAGTCGTCGTTGCGCTCGCGGGCCAGGCGCATGCAGATGACGCCGACCTGCCGGTGGCCCAGCGTGACCAGGTGCTCGGCGATCTTGCCGACGGCCGCGGCGTCGTCCGGGCCGACGCGGTCGATGCCCTCGAGGCTCGGCTGGTCGATGATCACCGTCGGCACCGGGCGCTCCAGCACGGCGGCCAGGTGCGGGTCGTCGTCCGGCACGGAGTAGACGACGAAGCCGTCGACACCCGCGCGGTGCACCGCGGCGACGTCCTCCCGGCCCGGGCTGGCCGGCACCAGGTGCAGGCCGACGCCGGCGTCTTCGCAGGCCAGCGCCAGTCCTTCGAGGACACCGACGGCGGCGGGGTCGCGGAAGGCGTAGGAGAGGTTCTCGGTGAGCAGGAGCCCGACCGCGCCCGCCTTGCGCGTGCGCAGGGAGCGGGCGACCGGGTCGGGGCCGGGGTAGCCGAGGCGCCGCGCGGTCTCGAGGACGCGGCGGCGCAGTTCCGGGGACAGCTGGTCCGGCCGGTTGTAGGCGTTGGACACCGTGGTCCTGGACACACCGAGCTCCGCCGCGAGCGACGCCAGCGTCGCCTGCCTCCGGGTGCGAATAGGACGGCCCATCTGCAAACCGTAACGGTTCAGATCGGTTTCCTGAAGAGACACCCCGCGTGGTCGATGTCTCGATCCGCATGCGCAGAGACGCATACACCAAAGCGGGATCTGATGGCCAGAAAGTCATCCGGATGGGGTAAGGTGAATCTGACAACGGTTTCCATTAGCGTCTTCAGGAGTCCCCGCATGAGTTCCCGTCGCACCAGGAGCGTGCTCGCCGCCGCTTCGGCTCTGTCCGTGTTCGCCTTGGCCGCGTGCTCCGGCGGGACGTCCTCCGACGGCGGCGGCGCGCAGGCGGGCGGCGACGGCAAGGTCAAGGTCGTCGCGTCGACCGACGTCTGGGGCAGCGTGGTCTCCGCCGTCGGCGGCGAGAACGTCGAGGTCAAGTCGATCATCCACGACCCGTCGGCCGATCCGCACTCGTACGAGACGACGGCGGACGACGCCCTCGCCGCGAAGGGCGCGCAGCTGCTGCTGTCCAACGGAGGCGGCTACGACGAGTTCTTCGGCAAGCTCACCGAGCAGGCGGGGAGCGCGAAGAAGCTCGTCGCCTACGACATCGCCGCGACCGGCGACGAGAACGAGCACGTCTGGTACGACCTGCCGGGCGTCGACAAGGTCGCCGACCAGCTCGCCGCGCAGCTCGGCGAGCTCAAGCCGGCGGCCAAGCAGCAGTTCACCGACAACGCGACGGCGTTCAAGGCGAAGGTCGACGCGCTCGAGAAGCGGCTCGAAGAGCTCGGGACCAGCCACCCGGGGACGAAGGTCGTCGTCACCGAGCCGGTCGCGCACTACCTGCTGGCGAGCGCGAAGATCGCCGACGCGACACCCAAGGCGTTCTCGGACGCGGTGGAGAACGACACCGACGTCCCGGCCGACGCCGTCAGTGCGTACCAGCAATTGATCGCGACCAAGCAGGTCAAGGCGTTGATCAACAACGAGCAGACGGTGACGCCGCTGACCCAGGACGTCGTCAAGCAGGCGAAGGAGGCCGGGCTCGGCGTGGTCAGCGTGACCGAAACGCTCCCCGCGGGTGTGACGGACTACATTGGCTGGATGACCGGGGAAGTCGACGAGCTGGCTGGGGCGTTGAAGTAGGCATGTCTCCCGCCTCCGATGACGTACGCCCCGCGGTCCGGGTCCGCGGGGCGGGCCTCGCGTTCGGCCCGCGCACCCTCTGGTCCGGGCTGGACCTCGTCGTCGAGCCGGGCGAGTTCCTCGCCGTGCTCGGCCCGAACGGCTCCGGCAAGAGCAGCTTCCTCAAGGCGCTGCTCGGCATGCAGGACCTGTCGGCGGGCACGGTCGAGATCGCGGGCGGCCGCCCGGGCGGCGCGAACCGCAAGGTCGGCTACATCCCGCAGCAGCGCGCGATCGACGAGTCGCTGACGCTGCGCGGTGTCGACCTGGTCGGGCTGGGTCTCGACGGGCACCGCTGGGGGTTCGGCTTCCCGGGCATCGCGGCCCGCCGCCGGCTCGTTTCCGAAGCGATCGACGCCGTCGGGGCCACGCGGTACGCGAAGCAGCCCGTCGGCCGGCTGTCCGGCGGCGAGCAGCAGCGGCTGCGGGTGGCCCAGGCCCTGGTCGGCGACCCCGAAGTGCTGCTCTGCGACGAGCCGCTGCTGTCGCTCGACCTGGCGCACCAGCGCGCGATCAGCGAGCTGATCGACGCCCGCCGGCGCACGGCGGGCACGGCGGTGCTGTTCGTGACGCACGAGATCAACCCGGTGCTGCCGTTCGTCGACCGGGTGCTGTACCTGGTCAACGGCCAGTTCCGGATCGGCAAGCCGGACGAGGTCATGACGACGGAGACGTTGTCGGAGCTGTACGGCACCCGCGTCGAGGTACTGAAGGTCGGCGGCCAGATCCACATCGCGGGCGCGCAGAGCGCGTTGTGCGAGGCCGAGCCGCACCACCACGAACACGACGTCGAAGAGCAAGTGGGCTGAGTCTTGGATCTGTTCGACTTCGGCAAGACCTGGGAGCTGATCACCGAGCTCGACGGCGTCCAGACGGCGCTGCTGGCGGCGGCGATCCTCGGCCTGGTGGCGGGCGTGCTGGGCCCGCTGATCGTGATGCGGCGGATGTCGTTCGCGGTGCACGGCACGTCCGAGCTGGCCTTCACCGGCGGCGCGGCGGCCCTGTTGCTCGGCATCGGCGTCGAGTACGGCGCGCTGATCGGCGCGGTGGTGGCGGCGCTGCTGCTGGGCATCCTGGGTGCGCGCGACGCCGACCGCGACTCGGTGATCGGCGTGATCCTGTCCTTCGGGCTCGGGATGGGCGTGCTGTTCCTGTCGTTCTACAAAGGACGGTCCGGGAACAAGTTCGGGATCCTCACGGGCCAGATCATCACGATCGATTCGACGAACCTGACGTTGTTCGTGGTGTCGTCGGTGGTGGTGCTGGCGGTGCTGGCCCTGGTGTACCGGCCGTTGCTGTTCGCTTCGGTGGACCGGAACGTGGCGGTGGCGCGCGGGGTCCCGGTGAAGACGCTGACCGTGGTGTTCGCGCTGCTGGTGGGTGTTTCGACGGCGTTGAGCGTGAAGGTGGTCGGCTCGCTGCTGGTGGTGGCCCTGATGGTGACCCCGGCCGCCGCGGCGGCCCGCGTGACGGCGTCCCCCTGGAAGGCGACGGTGCTGTCGGTGGTGTTCGCGGAGGTGTCGGCGATCGGCGGGATCGTGCTGTCGCTGGCGCCGGGCCTGCCGGTGAGCGCCTTCGTGACGGCGATTTCGTTCCTGATCTACGTGGTCTGCCGGGTGCTCGCCTGGCAGCGCGACCGCCGGACGCGCGTGAGCACGGTGGAACCGGCCCTCGCCGCGGCGGCCTGACCCAAGCGCCCCAATGTGGCGTTGGGGGGGGGGGGCGCACCCCCCCCCCCCCGGGGGGGGGGGGGGGGGGGGGGGCGGCGGGGGGCCCCGGGGGGGGTTGGCCCCACCAAATAAGAAAGGGAAAGAGGAGGGGGGGGACAGAGGGTTTGT
>NZ_JBSGBK010000141.1:0-14176 GCF_053601215.1 Amycolatopsis sp. NPDC004772 | reverse complement strand
TTTTTTTTTGTTTCTTGGTTTCCGCCCCGCCACCCGCCCCCCGGGGGGGGGGGGGGGGGGCCCCCCCCCCCCCCCCCCCGCCACATTGGGTGCGTCCAGCAGCAGCGCGACGACGTCGTCGCGCAGGATCTCGAAGTCGGCGCTGTCGAGCCGTCCGCTGCTGAAGGTGTGCTCTTCCGAGCGGAACAGCTCGTGGCCGTCGCCGTCCACCACGGACATCCCCCGCATTCGCGTCCGCAGCGCGCGCATCCGATCGCCGAGACCCAGCTCGTCGACGACGTCGAGGGCGACCCCGCGCACGTCGATCGCCTGGCCGCCGGTGCGCGGGCCGGGCGCGCGCTCCACCACGGTCACCGCCCAGCCCGCGCGCGCCAGGAACCGGGCCAGGGTGCCGCCGGCGATACCGGCACCCGAGATCAGGATGTTCCGCATGGTTTCCTCCAGAGTCGTACGCTTGTACGCTCCACTGTGGAGAACAGCCAGTTCAAGGGCTATTTCTGTACTAGTACAGATGGCCTTCTGTACTAGGTCAGGGGTCAGCCGTGAAGTACGTGGCCATCGCCGACGAACTGCGGGAGCGGATCGCGCGCGGCGAGCTGCCGCCGGGCGCGCGGGTGCCCTCGACCCGGCGGCTCGCGGCCGACCACGGCGTCGCGCTCGCGACCGCCGCGAAGGCCCTGGACCTGCTGAGCCAGGAGGGCATGGTCCGCGCCGAGCCGCGGTCCGGCACGGTCGTCGCCGACCGCGACCGCCGCGGCGGTCAGCGCGGGCTGACGCGCGAGCAGCTCGTGCGGACCGCGATCACCATCGCCGACACCGAAGGCCTCGGCGCGCTGTCCATGCGCGGTGTCGCGGCCCGCCTCGGGGTCGCGGCGATGGCGCCGTACCGGTACGTGCGGGGCAAGGACGAGCTGGTGCTGCTGATGGCCGACGCGGCGTTCGGCGAGCGCGGCTACCCGGCCGAGCCGTCCGGCGACTGGCGCGAGCGGCTGCTGCTCGGCGGCCGCACCCTCTGGTCGCTGTTCAAGCGGCACCCGTGGCTGGCGCAGCTCGGGCCGATCACCCGGCCGCTGCCCCTGCGCAACCTCGCCGTGCACGGCGAATGGGCCCTCTCGGCGCTGTCCGAACTGGGCGTCGACGCCGCGACGCTGTGCGACCTGCACGTCCTGGTCTTCGGCCACGTCCAGGGCATGGCGGTGCACCTCGAGCGCGAGCAGAGCGCGCTGGCGTCGTCCGGCCTGACCGAGGACGACTGGATGGACCACCAGGGCCCGGCCGTGGCGGCGATGACGGCCGGGCACCCGACGTTCGCCAGGATGCTCGCCGACCTCACCGAGACCGGCTACGACCTCGTCTTGGACGACATCTTCGAGCTGAGCATGCGGGCCCTGCTCGACGGCTTGGCGCTGCGCTTCGGGCGTTAGGCGGCGCAGGAGCCGGTGGACACGTTCGCCGACTGCGACGAAGCCGCGTCGACCTCGGCGCGGACCTGCTCGGCCGTCAGCGTGAAGCCGGTCTCCGGGTCCTCCACCGCCGCGCCGAAGACGACGCCGATGACCTTGCCGTCCGGGGTCACCATCGGGCCACCGGAGTTGCCGCTGCGGATCTCGGCGCGGACCGTGAAGACGTCCCGCTGGACGGTGTTGGCCTCGTAGATGTCCGGGCCGCGCAGGTTGATCCGGCCGCGCACGCGGGCCGGCGTCGCCCGGTACGGGCCGTCGAGCGGGTAGCCGAGCACGATCGCGCTGTCGCCCGCCCGCGCCGTCTCCGGCGCGAACTGCAGCGGCTCGGCCTTCAGCCGCGGCACCGCGAGCACCGCGATGTCGACCTCCGGGTCGAAGTAGACGACCCGGGCCGGGTAGTCGCCCTGGGTGGTCTCGATGCCGACGGTGTCGGTGCCGGCCACGACGTGCGCGTTCGTCATCACCCGCTGCGGCGCGATCACGAACCCGCTGCCTTCCAGCGACCGCGAGCACGAGCTGGCGGTGCCGCGGATCTTGACCACGCTGCCGTGCAGGTCCTGGACGATCCCGCTGCGCTGCAGCGCGGGGTCCGGCGGCGAGGTGTCCGCCGTCGGGGCCTTCTGGAACGGGTCCACGATGGACGGGAAGCCGGACGCGTCGAGCAGCTTGCGCAGCTGGCTCGGGAAGCCCTGGGCGGCTTCCGGCATGGCCTCGTTGACCTTGCCGAGCACCACCGAGTTGTTGATCGCCTTGGCCAGCCCGGGCAGGCCGGACACGGTCGTCAGCGGGGTCGCGATCAGCCACGCCACCACGAAGACGACGAGGGCCTGCACGACCGCGCCGAGCGTCTTGTCGATACCGGAGAGCTTGTCCGGGTTGATCTTCTGCCGCAGCCGCCGGCCCACGTAGACGCCGATCGCCTCGCCGAAGGCGACCAGGAACACGACCGTCGCGACGGCGAAGGCGACCTTCCAGACCGGGTCGTCGAAGAACGAGACCACGACCGGCGCGAGCTTGATCCCGGCGACCGCCCCGAGCACGACGCCGACGAGCGACGGCAGCGCGATGATCACGCCCTGGAACGCACCGGAGACGGCGGCCAACAGGGCCAGCAGCAGCACCAGCACATCGACCCAGTTCACCGCGTCACTCCCCTGCTACCTGCGCGTGGTAGGCGGCCAGCGCCTCGTCGAGGTCCCGGACGTCGCCCGCGTCCCATTCGCGCTCCCAGCCCCCCAGGCTCAGCAGGACCGACAGGAGCCCGGCGGTGAACCCCCACACGAACAGGCCATTGACCTCGAAGGCCGGCCCCTTCCAGGGCATGCCCTTCTTCTTCACGGTGAACCGGTGGGCCGGGTCGACCAGGTCGGCGATGGCCACCCGCGCGACGGACGCCGTCTCGGCCGGGTCGACCGCGTGCACCGGCGACGGCTCGGCCCAGTGGGCCAGCACCGGCGTCACGGCGAACCCGGACACCGGGACGAACAGTTCCGGCAGCACCGCGACCGGCCGGACACCGGAGGGGACCACGCCGGTCTCTTCTTCGGCCTCGCGCAGGGCGGTGCCGATCGGGCCGCCGTCGCCTTCCTCAGCGCCGCCGCCGGGGAAGGCGACCTGGCCGGCGTGCGAGCCCAGCGTGTCGGCGCGGCGCTGCAGCAGAACGTCCGGCTCGCCGTCGGCTTCGCGCTCGCCGAAGAGGATCAGCACGGCGGCCGGGCGGGTGTAGGCGTCTTCGGGCGGGCTGAACTTGGTGAACGTCTTCGCATCGACCTCGCCGCTCACCTTGACCAGCGGCCGGAGCCACTCGGGAACCGACTCGGGTTCGACCAGTGGTCCGATCACGATGCCCCCTCGACTGCCGCGCGCACCTGGTCAGTGTTCCCGAAGGTCGGTGGGTTCGCGATGAACCGGACCTCGCCGGTCGCGGTGACCAAGTAGGACGCCGGAAGCCGCGGCGGCACCTTCAGGGCGGTCCGGACCGGGCCGGTCTGCCCGTTGCCGTCGTACACCGACGGCAGGTGCACGCCGAGCTTCGCCAGCAGCTCCAGGCCGTCCTTCGCCGGGCTCTGCACCTGGACGCCGAGGACGCGCACGGCACCCGGCCGCTTCGCGTACTCCTGGAGCACGGGCAGCTCGGTCCGGCACGGCTCGCACCACGACGCCCACACGTTGACCAGCACCGGAGCCCCGGCGAGGGCCTTCCCGACGTCGACGCGCGCGCCGTCGCCGAGGCAGTCCGCCGTGACGCCGTCGAGTTGCTCCACCGGCTGCGCCGGCCCGGGCGCCGGACACGGCTGGAGCGCCGCCGCGGACCGGGCGGGCCCGAGGTCCCCGGCCGGCTTCGCGGCCGTGTCGGCACCCCCGCGCGGCAGCAGCGCGACGAGCAAGGCCACCGCCAGGACGGCGGCGGCCAGTGCCCACTTGGTGACGCTCGTCACCGGGGCGCCGCCATGGCCAGGATGTGGTCCTTTTCTTCGCCTTTGACCAGCTTCGCGGCTTCGTCGAACCCGGTCGGCCCGGTGCCGTAGGACGGGCAGTCCTTGGCCAGCGGGCACGCGCCGCAGGCCGGCTTCTTGGCGTGGCAGACGCGCCGGCCGTGGAAGATCACCCGGTGCGAGAGCATCGTCCACTCCTTGCGGGGGATCAGCTCGCCGACCGCGTGCTCGACCTTGACCGGGTCCTCCTCCGCCGTCCAGCCCCAGCGCCGGACCAGCCGGCCGAAGTGGGTGTCGACGGTGATCCCCGGCACGTCGAAGGCGTTGCCGAGGACGACGTTGGCGGTCTTGCGGCCGACGCCGGGCAGGGTGACCAGGTCGTCCAGCTTGGCCGGGACCTCGCCGCCGAAGCGCTCGACCAGCGCCGCACCGAGGCCCATCACGGAGTTCGCCTTCGCCCGGTAGAAGCCGGTGCTCCGGAGGTACTCCTCGAGCTCGGTGCGGTCGGCACCCGCGTAGTCGGCGGCGGTCCGGTAGCGCTTGAACAGCGCGGGCGTGACGAGGTTCACCCGGACGTCGGTGGTCTGCGCGGACAACACGACCGCGACCAGCAGTTCCAGTGGCGTGGTGAAGTCGAGCTCGCAGTGGGCGCCCGGATACACGTCGTCGAGGCAACGCTTCATCCGCCTGGCGCGTCTCACCAGAGCCAATCGGCTTTCACCAGCGCCCTCACGGGGGGCGTTCGTGGTGGCAGGTGGCACCCCGATAGCCTACGGGCGCCGTCGGACGAGCCGGTGACTGCACCGGTGGACGACCGACACGCCAGAGCACCACCTCGGCGCGTTTTCCGGCCGCCATGAGCGAGGATCTGGAGTAGATGCTTTCCATCGAGTGTTTCGGGGTCCGGTCATGACTGTCTGGTTCGTCATCCTGGTCCCCCTGGTGATCATGTTCTTCGCGCTGGGCATGGAGCGCGTCGAGAGCAGGCTGAAGCACGTCGCGGTGCAGGAGAACGAGGTCGAAGAGTTCCTCGAGCAGGCGCAGCCCAACGAGGTCAGGGCGCTCTACGGGCACGGCATCGGCCGTGCGCTGGAGCTGTTCCGGCTGCGTAGGCTGGGCGGACGGGCAGCCAGGCTACGCGCGCGTCGCGTGCGGAGTTAGGCTCCACGTTCGAACGAGATCGTTTCCGCCGCTCGCGAGTCCGGCGGGCGATCTCGGGAGTACGCCCTAGACTGACGCGCAAGTGATCGGCGTCACGCTCCTCGAGCATCGGGGAGCGTGATCGTTTCTCGACGAGGAGGCACCCGAGGTGGACGAAACCCTGGCCCGTGCGGGCATATTCCAGGGTGTTGAGCCGGCAGCGGCGGAGGCGCTGGCCCAGACCTTGGAATCCGTGGAGTTCCCCCGCGGCCATGTCATCTTCAACGAGGGTGAACCCGGCGACAAGCTGTACATCATCCAGTCCGGCAAGGTGAAGATCGGCCGCAAGTCCCCGGACGGCCGCGAGAACCTGCTGGGCATCTTCGGCCCGTCGGACATGTTCGGCGAGCTGTCCATCTTCGACCCCGGCCCCCGGACGTCGAGCGCGACCACGGTCACCGAGGTCCGCGCGGTCACCATGGACCGCCCGGCCCTGCGCCAGTGGATCTCGACCCGCCCGGAGATCGCCGAGCAGCTGCTGCGCGTGGTCGCGCGCCGCCTGCGCCGGACGAACAACATGGTCGCGGAACTGATCTTCACCGACGTCCCCGGCCGCGTGGCGCGGGCGCTGCTGCAGCTCGCGCAGCGCTTCGGCAGCCAGGAGGCGGGCCTGCTGCGGGTCACGCACGACCTGACGCAGGAAGAGATCGCCCAGTACGTCGGCGCCTCGCGCGAGACCGTCAACAAGGCGCTCGCCGACTTCGCCCACCGCGGCTGGCTGCGGCTCGAGGGCAAGAGCGTGCTGATCCTGGACCCGGAGCGGCTGGCCCGCCGGGCCCGCTGAGCCCACTCACGTCGAAGGCCCCTCGGTGCGCCGAGGGGCCTTCTGCGTGCACAACGAAGAGCCGGGCGCCACCCCCGACGTGGCGCACCGGCTCTTCGTTGTTTGCGCGGACCATCCCCCGACGATCCGCGCTCCCCGCCCTCCGGGCCAGGCCCCGACCCGAGTGCCGGAGGGAGCTGGGTTTTCTGTGCTGTTGTTCAACCATCACGGCCCATACCCACGAATTCAAGGCCATTCACTCTCAAGGACGCCGTCCGGGCCGTTTCGTTGCAGGAGTCCACGGAGAATATCGTGAGTGTTACCTGATCGAGACCTCTCGCACCAGTCCCAAGATCCACCGCCAGTCTGTCGGTGACGAACCTGACCGTCAAATAACTGGTACCGACGTACCACTCTGCGGCATACTTGCACGCGTGTCCCAGTCTGTCTCGAACCACGAAAGCCGCACGTCCCTCGCCGACTACCGCACCGCGCTGACGACCCGGGCGGTCCGGTGGCCCGCCGTCGCGTCCGTGCTCGCCCGCCTGCCGATCGCGATGATCGGCATCTCGGCGCTGCTCTACGTCCAGCGCGAGACCGGTTCCTTCGCCGTCGCCGGGCTCGTCTCGGCCGGTTCACTCGTCGGGGTTTCGGTCGGTGCGGTGGTGCAGGGCAGGCTGATCGACCGGTTCGGGCCGACGCGGCCGCTGCTGACCGTCTCGGTCCTGCTGGCGCTGTCGATGAGCGGGCTGGTCACGGCGATCGAATCGCACGCCGCGACGGCCGTGCTGGTCGCGCTGGGCGCCCTCACCGGATTGACCGAGCCGATGGTCGGGTCGGCGTCACGCGCCCTATGGGGCCGCTTGCTCCCGCCGGGCGGCCCTCGCAACGCGGCCTTCTCGTACGAGGCGATCAGCATGGAGGTCTTCTTCATCCTCGGCCCCGGCGTGGCCGGGCTGCTGGTGATGGCCCCGTGGGCGGGCACCGGGCTGGTGCTGGGCGTCGCGCTGCAGTTCACCGGCGCGGTGCTGTTCGCCCTGAGCCCGGCCGTGCGCGAGTGGGGGCCCTCGTCGGGTTCGTCGGGGTCGCTGCTGGGCGCGCTGGCCAGCCCGGGCATGCGGACGCTGGCCATCGCCGCGCTCGGCTTCGGCGTGGTGATCGGGTTCGTCGAGGTCGCCGTGCCGGCGGCAGCCACCGAAGCGGGCCAGGCGTCCGTGGGCGGCCTGCTGCTGTCGGCGTGGTCGCTGAGCTCGGTCGCGTTCGGCGTCGCCTACAGCCTGCGGCCGTGGCCGCGGCAGCTCGGTCTGCGGCTGCCGGCGCTGCTCGGCGGATTCGGGGCGCTGGTCGCTCTGCTTGCGTGGCCGTCCTCGCTGTGGGGCCTGGCGCTGATGATGCTGCTGGCGGGGGCGCTGATCACCCCGCAGTCGACGGCCCACTCGACGACGATCGAGGTGGTGGCGCCGTCCGGCACGGCCGCGGAGGCCTTCGGCTGGGTGCTTACGGCGGTGACGCTGGGGCTGGCGGCCGGCCAGTCGATCAGCGGGTACGTCGTCGAGCACGCCGGCCCGGGCGCGGCCTTCCTGGCGGCGAGCGTGGCGGGGCTGGCGCTGGCACTGGTCGTGTGGCTGCTGCGCGGCACGGTCCGGCCGGCCCGGCCCGCGCCGGTTCCGGCGCTGGTCAACGCGTAGTTCCGCGGTTTTTGTCGGTGCCCGCCGCTAGCTTGTGGGCATGGACGTCACCGCACCTGCCCACCGCCTCTCGGCGGCCGTCTCGGCCGCGTCACGCCTCCTGCCGTCCCGCACCGGGCTGCGGCTGGAGGCGGACGCGGCCGGCCTGACGGTCGCCGGCGCGGCAGCGGACCTCGCCGTGCGGTTCGGCTGCCCGGCGACCACGCACACCGGCGGCGCGGTCGTGGTCCCGGCCGCCCCGCTGGTGGAGACGCTGAAGGTGCTCGACGCGGAGCTGGTCCGCTTGGTCGTCGAGGGCACGCGCCTGGCGTTGCGGCTGGACAACGCCCGGTTCGCGCTGCCCCTGCTGCCGTCGTCCGGTCCTGCTCCGGCCCCACCCGCCCAGGTGTCCGAAGTGGACGGAGCGGCGTTCGCCTCGGCGTTGCGGATCGTCGCGGGCACGGCGGCGAAGGACGACCCGCTCCCGCTGTTCACCGGCGTCCGCGTGCAGGCGGCCGGGTCCGGCCTGACGTTGACGGCGTCGGACCGCTACCGGATGGCGGTGGCCCGGCTGCCACTGCGGTCGCCGGGCACGTTGGACGTCCTGGTCCCGGCGGCTCTGCTGGCGGAGGCGGCCCGGCAGGCCCGCGGCAGGGTGGGCCTGCACGTGAGCCCGGGCCGGTTCGGGGTGAGCTGGCCGGGCGGCCTGGTCGCGACGGCGGTCCTGGACGCGGGCTTCCTGTCGGAGGACTCCATCCCGTCGGGCGCGGTGGACACCACGGTGACGGTGGCGGCGGACGCCCTGGCGGCGGCGGTCCGCCGGGTGGGGGTGTACGCGGAGGACAGGCGGGTGCTGACGCTGGAGGTGGGCGACGCCCAGGTCCGGCTGGCGAGCGCACGGCAGGACACGGGCGAGGCGGAGGAGGTCCTGAAGGCGGAGGTCAGCGGCGGCCGGACGGCACCCTCGTTCCAGGCCCGCTACCTGCTCGACGCGCTGGCGGCGTTCGGCAGCGAGCGGGTGGTGCTGTCGATCCAGCCGGGGATGCGGGCGTGCATCCTGCGGGCCGCGGAGCCGGGGGAGGTGGAACTGACGTACTACCTGATGCCGATGCTCAGCCGATAAGTCCGGTCAGGTCGCGGAGGACGACGTCCGCCGCCGGCCCGGCGGTGAACTGGCCGACCGTCAGCACGGCGCTGCCGAAGCGCTGTTCGTAGGCCTGCCGCAGGTGCGGTGACGAACGGCCGAGTGCCCACTCGACCGTCGAGGTGCTGGTGCGCAGGAAGTCGAGCGGCGAAGAGCCGAGCACGTAGAGTTCGGCGCGGCGATCACCGCGTTCGAGGACGAGACCGACCAGGTCGGCGACGAGCATGCGCTTGCGCATCGTGTCGCGGCCCTTCCACTGGGCGGCCTTGAACTCGGCCACGCGCCGGTCCGTCTCGAGGTCGAACTTGCGGCCGCCGTCGTTGCCCGAGGCCAGCGACGGGCGCCGGACGATGCGTTCGCCCGGTTCGAGGATCTTCGGCAGCGCTCGGACGATCATCGCCGCGTGGATGAGGTCGTTGACGCGGCCGGCGTGCCGCCGCACCAGCAGCGCGCCCTCGAGCAGGTCGGCGGTGAAGCCCTCGGGAGCCAGCCGCTCCTCGACGGTGTCGCGGTCGGCGCCCTCCAGGCGGTCTTCGAGCCGGCTCACCCGGCGGGAAAGATCCTCCTGCCCGAAGAACTCGTGCAGGTCGATGAAGGACTTGATCGCCGGCCCGAGGTCGCTTTCGGGCGCGGGCCGTTCGCGTTCGGGGATCCCCGGCTCGTGCGGCAGCGGGCTCGTCGGGAAGCCCAGCCGGCGGAGCTGGCGGATCGCGTAGTGCGAGATGAAGTCCGTCCGCGGGACCCCGAGCGCGCGCTCGAAGATCTGCCGCGGCGGCCACCGCTCCTCGCCGACGTCGACCCAGTGCGTCCGGATCGGCTCCGGCCCGCCGCGGGCCGCCGCGCTCAGCACCTGGGCGCGGCTCAAGCGGTACTGCTCGCCGTTGAGCACGAAGTCGATCGCGCGGTCGTCGTCCACAGGCAGTGAGTCGCCCGGGTGGCCGCTCCCGCTACAACCGGGGCGGCCCGCCGCGCTCAGCCCGCCGAGGCGGCCTTGACCGCCGCCTCCACCTCGGCGAACGACGGGTTCACCATCGCCTTCGAGCCGACGATCACCGTCGGGACCGTCTCGTTGCCGTTCGCCACCTCGCGGACCCGGGCGGCCGCCGACGGGTCCTCCCAGATGTTGATCGCGCGGACGTTGAAGCCGCTCTTCGACAACGGCCGCTCCAGAGCCGCGCAGAAGCCGCAGCCCGGGCGCCAGTAGAACTCGACCTCGACGTTGCTCATCCGTTCTCCTCCGAACGCAAGTAGTCCAGCTGCGCCTGCACGCTCCACTCGGCAGGCGCCCACAGCGCTTTGTCGACATCCGCGTACACGACCTCGACGACCTGGCGCGGCGTGGCGTCCGGCCCGAGCGTCTTCAGAGCCGAACGCACTTGGTCGAGCCGCTGTTCCCGGTGGGCAAGGTACTCGCGCGCGGTCGCGGGCAGATCGGGGAGCTCTGGACCGTGGCCGGGCAGGCCGGCCGTCCCGGGCGGCAGCTCGATCAGCTTGCGGAGCGAACGGAGGTAGTCGCCGAGGTCGTGCAGCACCGTCGTGCCGCGGCCGAGGATCGTGTCGCCGGTCAGGACCTGGCCGTCGAGGACCAGGGACACCGAGTCGTCGGTGTGCCCGGGCGTGTGCAGGACCTGGAGGGAGAGCCCGCCCGCCTCGAGCACCGATCCGTCCACAAAGGACGAAGCGCCGACGCACAGCGCGGGGTCGAACGCCCGCACCGGGGCGCCGACGCGCTCGGCGAACCACGGCGCGCCCTCGGCGTGGTCCGGGTGGTGGTGGGTGAGCACGATCAGCTCCACCGGACCGACCGCGGCCAGCAGCTCGAGGTGCTCGAGGTCGCGGTAGCCCGGGTCGACGACCACGGCCGGGCTCGACGGCGTCGCCCGCAGCACCCAGCTGTTGGTGCCTTCGAGCGTCATCGACGACGGGTTGTTCTCCAGCAGCACCGAAGCCGTCTCGGAGACCTGGCGCAGCACGCCGTAGGCCGGGGCGCTCATCGCGGCTCCAGGACGACTCGGACGTGGTCGTTCTCGCGGACCAGCGTCGGCGCGATCCGGACGATCTTGCGCGGCGCGTTCAGCACGTCGTCGGCCGTGGCGAACTCCGCCAGCTCGCTCAGCGTCAACCACGTCGGAGGCATCAGCATCCGGCGGCCTTCGCGCGCGTCGGCGATGGCCTCTTCGGGACGCTGCCAGCCGGAGCTCGACGCCTCCGACGTCGCCCCGTCGGCCTCCTGGCCCTCCGGCAGCTTCGCGACGTAGAACCGGGTGTCGTAGCGGCGCGGCTCCTGCTCCGGCGTGATCCAGTGCGCCCACGGGCGCAGCAGGTCGGCTCGCAGGGTCAGGCCCGCGTCGGCGAGGAACCCGGCCAGCGACACCTCCCGCGTCTCCAGGGCCTGGCGGGCCGCCGCGTACGGCGTGACGTCGGTGAGCGCCTCCTCCGCGCCGCCCGCCAGGAGCACGCCGGACTCCTCGAACGTCTCGCGCACCGCCGCGCAGGTCAGCGCCCGCGCGAGGGCCTCGTCGCAGCCGAACCGCGAGGCCCACCACGACGGCTCGGGCCCGGCCCACGCCACCGACGTGTCGGCGTCGCGCCGGTCGACCCCGCCGCCGGGGAACACGGTCATCCCGCCCGCGAACGGCATGCCCTTGACCCGGTGCTGGAGGAAGACCTCGACGCCGTCGGCGCCGTCCCGGACCAGGATCACCGTGGCCGCGTCCTTCGGCGTCGCCGGCGGGCCGTCGGCGTTGGCGCGGGTGGCGACCCCCGCGCCGACCGGGATGTCGAAGACAAACTCCGTTGGCTGCTCCACCTCGGCAACATACCTCCGCCCCCCGACGTCCCGTCGCGCAGTTGTGGCACGCCGGACACGGAAAAGGCGGCACCTCCCGAACGGGAAGTGCCGCCTTCTCGCGAACAGAGTCCTACGGGGCGGTCCAGCCGCGCTGGTCGCCACCGGAGCGGGACGCGCCGTTGAGCCGCATCTTCGCCGCCTCGGCCCGCTCGCGCTCGGCCAGCTCGGCGTGCAGCTCGCGCAGCAGCGCCCGGTCGCGCTCGCTCAGGCTCGGGTCGTCCAGATCCAGCGCCGGCAGCTCGACGACCTCGTGCATCGACGGCTTGCCCGCGGCGATCTCGCGGCCCTTCTCCGGGTCCTCGGCCAGCGCTTGCCGCAGCTGCGCCACCTCGGCCGGGGTCAGGTCGGCGGTGCGTTCCGCCCGCGTCTCCGACCGCGCCTTGCGGGGCGGCTCGGGGGCGGGCGGCGACACGATCGGCACCACCGGGGCGACCGGCTCGGCCGGTGCCGTCGTGGTGGTGCTGCTCGACCGCATGCTGTGCCGGCTGCCCGACTCCGCGACCGGCTCCGACGTCACCGGGGCCGGCGGCTTCGCGGGCTCCGAGCGGTACGACGACGAACTCGACGTCGTGCTCCCCGTCACCCACGCGGGCGACGCGGCCGCCGAAGCGGCCTGGTGGTACTCGGAGTGCGCGACGCCGGGACCGCTGACCTCGACGACGGAGTGGATCCCGGCCCGGCGCAGCGCCGTGTCGACGCGGAACGCGACGGCCGGCGGGTTGCCCTCCGGCCCCAGCTCCACGAGCACCACGCGCTGCGGCAACGCGCCCGGCACGCTGCCGGCCGGGGTGTTGCGCCACACCGCGTGCACCGAACGGACGTCCGGCAGCACCTGCAGCGTGCGGTCGAGCGCCTCGGCGATGCCGAACTCCGGCGCATTCTCGCCGGTGAACCGGTGCGTGTTGACCGGCTCGGCCTCGTCGACCAGCAGGTCGTTCGCCAGCGTCGCGTCCGACCGGCTCATCTCGAGGACCAGCGCCAGTTCGCGCTGCTCGGCGGAGCTGACCGGGATCCGGCCCGCGATGAGCGTGCCGGTGGTCAGCTCGACCGCCTCGTCGATGTGGGCCCGGGCGATCAGCTCACGCGCTTCGGTGAGCGCGCTGTCGTCGATCCGGCCCGCCAGGGCCAGCAACAGGTTGTGCAGGCGCAGGGGCACCGAGAACCCGTCCATGGGCGGGCCGTCGTGGACCTCCACCATTGCCTTGCTCCCTCCCAGCTCGCTGGCGGGCGAGCGTTATGCGGCTACTAGCCGGGTCCCCGCCACGGCGCCCACGCAGACCAGCTCTGAGTCGGCCAGCGCGGCCCGGTGGTACCCCGGCAGGTCGAAGCGCGGCGGGATGACTTCGACGCTGGGCTCTTCGTCGCCCAGGACCCGCAGCACGCGCTGCAGTTCGCCGGTCAACCTCGGCAACCCCGACAGCGCGTTGATCAGCAGGACGCGCTTGGCGGTGCCCTGTCCGACCACACCGACGTGCCGCCAGCTCTGCCGCACTTCCCCCACGTCCGGGCGACCGCGCAACGTTGCGTGGATCAACACGGACACGGAGTCGACCGAGTTAACCCATTCGGGCGCACTCGACGTGAATGTGTACCGGTTCTCGGTGACGTCGTCTACCCCCAGCGTCGAACTGACCTGGTGCCAGTCGGCGCCGTGCGGGATGAGACCGGCCACGAGCAGCCGGTACTCCGTTTGGTCGAGGTCGATCCTGTGCTTAAGCAAAGACCTCGGCAGGGTCCGGGCGAGGGTGCCCATGGCGCCCTCGCCGAGCCAGTCGCGGAACCGCCACAGCAGCTGGTCGGGCAGCCGCCCGGCCAGCCGGAGCAGCAGTTCGTGGGTGGACTGCTCGATGTCCGGATCCATCACTGCACCTCCACGATCAGTTCGACCTCCACCGGCGAGCCGATGGGCAGCTCCGCGACGCCGACGGCCGAGCGGGCGTGGATGCCCGCGTCGCCGAAGACCTCGCCGAGCAGTTCGGACGCGCCGTTGACGACCGCGGGCTGACCGGTGAAGCCCTCCGCGGAAGCCACGAAGCCGACAACCTTGACGATCCGCGCGACGTTGTCAATGCCGACCAGCGCGTGCACGGCCGCGAGCGCGTTGAGCGCCGAGGTGCGGGCGTGGCCCTTCGCCTCTTCGGGGCTGATCTCCGCGCCGACCTTGCCGGTCGCGGCGAGCACGCCGTCGACGAAGGGCAGCTGGCCGGAGGTGTAGACGTGCTTCCCGCTCTGGACGGCGGGCACGTACGCGGCCAGCGGTGCCGCGACGCCGGGCAGCTCGATGCCGAGCTCCTTCAGCCGTTCGCTCCAGCTCACCGGGTCAGCCCTTCGGACGCTTCAGGTAGGCGACGTGCTGCTCCCCGCTCGGGTTCGGCAGCACGGTGACCAGCTCCCAGCCGTCCTCGCCCCACTGGTCGAGGATCTGCTTCGTCGCGTGGATCAGCAGAGGGACGGTGGCGTACTCCCACTTGGTGGCGCTCATAGCCGGGAGCGTAGCCAAGCGGGCAACCGCACCGCGGGCCGCCGCCGGATTAACGCCCGCGACGCGCCGGACTGTGGTCGATCTCACGCCGCGTTCAAGCGCCCCAATGTGGCGTTCGGTGCGCTGGACGCACCCAACGCCACATTGGGTGCGTCCAGCGCAACCAGATCG
>NZ_JBSGBK010000140.1:0-14288 GCF_053601215.1 Amycolatopsis sp. NPDC004772 | reverse complement strand
CCAACATAGTACAAGTCACCAAACCCCAATTGGGGTGCGTTCAACGCACCCAACGCCACATTGGGGCGCTCGGGGCTAGCGGCCCGCCGGGGTCACGTTCAGCATCATCCCCGCCAGCCCGCGCGCCCGGACCGACAGCTTCTTCGCCACATCGCTCAACACCACCGAAGCTGGGGCCTCCGGCTCCGACAGCACGATCGGCGTGCCCGCGTCCCCCTGGATGACCACCCGCGGGTCCATCGGGACCTGCCCGAGCAGCGGGACCTCGGACCCGATCGACTTGGACAGCGAGGAAGCCACCGTCTCGCCGCCGCCGGAGCCGAACAGCTCGAGGCGAGAACCGTCCGGCTGCTCCAGCCACGACATGTTCTCGATGACCCCCGCCACGCGCTGACGCGTTTGCAGCGCGATCGCACCCGCGCGCTCCGCCACCTCGGCCGCCGCCTGCTGCGGTGTCGTCACCACCAGGATCTCCGCGTTGGGGATCAGCTGGGCCACCGAAATCGCGATGTCGCCCGTGCCCGGGGGCAGGTCCAGCAGCAGGATGTCCAGATCGCCCCAGAACACGTCCGCCAGGAACTGCTGCAGCGCCCGGTGGAGCATCGGGCCGCGCCAGACCACCGGGGTGTTGCCCGGGGTGAACATGCCGATCGAGATCACCTTCACGCCATGGGACTGCGGCGGCATGATCATCGTGTCGACCTTGGTCGGCTTCTCGCGGGCGCCCAGCATGCGGGGGATCGAGTGGCCGTAGATGTCCGCGTCCACGACACCCACCGACAGCCCGCGCGCGGCCATCGCCGCCGCCAGGTTGACCGTCACCGACGACTTGCCCACGCCGCCCTTGCCCGACGCCACGCAGTACACCCGGGTCATCGAGCCCGGCTGCGCGAACGGGATCACCGGCTCGGCCGCGTCGCCGCGCAGGGACTTGCGCAGCTCGGAGCGCTGCTCGTCGCTCATCACGTCCAGCTCGACCCGCACGTCGACGACGCCCGGCAGCTTCGACACGGCCTCGCGCGTGTCGTTGGTCAGCGTCGCCTTCAGCGGGCAGCCGGCCACCGTGAGGTAGATGCCGACCGTGACCACGCCGTCCGGCGCCACCGCCACGTCCTTGACCATCCCCAGGTCCGTGATGGGTTTCCGGATCTCGGGATCTTGCACGCTCTTCAGCGCGCTGCGGACGTCGTCGACGCTGGGGAGCTGCTGCGTACTGGTCACCCCGTCCATGTTACGAGCCGGTAGGAGTGCGGGACTTCCTGGGCTGGATGGACAGGTCCTCGCGGAGCCGGTCCAGCTCGGTGCGGAGGTAGTCGCGCGTGGCCACTTCGCCGATCGCCAGCCGCAGCGCCGCCAGTTCCCTGGCCAGGTATTCCGTGTCCGCCTTCGTCTGGGCCGCGCGGTTGCGGTCTTCCTCCAGGGAGACGCGGTCGCGGTCGTCCTGGCGGTTCTGCGCCAGCAGGATCAACGGCGCCGCGTACGCCGCCTGGGTGGAAAAGGCCAGATTGAGCAGGATGAACGGGTACGGGTCCCACTGCAGCGAAACCGCCGTGATGTTCAGCACGATCCACACCACGACGATCAGCGTCTGCCAGAACAGGTACTTCCCGGTGCCCAGGAACCGGGCGATCCGCTCGGTGAACCGCCCGAACGAATCCGGGTCGATGTTCAGCCTGAACCGGTTCTGGCCGCGGGGCTGGTCGAGCCGCCGTCCCGAAGTCAGTTCAGGCACGGTCTTCCTCCAAGGTGTCGTGCAGCCCGGTCTCCCGCCAGTCCTCGGGCAGCAGGTGGTCGAGGACGTCGTCGACGGTCACCGCGCCGATCAGGTGGTCCTCGGTGTCGACGACCGGCCCGCAGGTCAGGTTGTAGGCCGCGAAGTAGCGGGTGACCTCGGCCAGCGACGCGCCCGGTTTCAGCGGCGGCAGCCCGGTGTCCACGGCGCTGGCCACCAGCTCGGCCGGCGGCTCCCGCAGCAGCCGCTGGAAGTGGACGACGCCGACGTAGCGCCCGGTCGGCGTCGCGGTCGGCGGGCGGCAGACGAACACCATGCTGGCCAGCGCCGGCGGCAGTTCGGCGTTGCGGATGTGGGCCAGCGCCTCGGCGATCGTCGTGTCCGGGGTCAGCACCACCGGCTCGGGCGTCATCAGGCCGCCCGCGGTGTCCGACGAGTACTCCAGCAGCCGCTTGACCGGCGCCGACTCCTCCGGCTCCATCAGCTCCAGCAGCCGGCTCTGGTCGGCCGGGGCCAGCTCGGCCAGCAGGTCGGCCGCGTCGTCGGGGTTCATCGCCTCCAGGACGTCGGCCGCGCGCTCCTCGGCCAGGTAGGCCAGCAGCTCCTTCTGGTCGTCGTCCGGCAGCTCCTCGATGACGTCGGCGAGGCGCTCGTCGTCCATCGCGTCGGCGACTTCGTGCCGCCGCTTGAGCGGCAGGTCGCGCACGGTGGCGGCGATGTCGGCCGGCCGCATCGTGTCGAACAGCATGAGCAGCTGGCCCGCGCCCTGGGGCTGGGCGCCCAGGTCGGCCAGGCCCAGCCCGGCCACCTCCGACCAGGGCAGCACCTGCATCGCGGCGCGGCGGCGGCCCAGCCCGACCCGCCGCTCGCGGATGGCCAGCTTGGCGAGCACCCAGTCCCGGGTGCGGGTCGGTTCCATCCCGGCATCGACGACGGTGATCCGCGTGTCCGACCCGGCCAGCGTCGCGTGCGCGTCGAGCAGCTGGCCGAGCACCAGCACCTCGTTGGGGCGCTGGGTGAACTGGCGCATGTTGACCGAGCCGGTGGCGAGCGTCACCGCGGACGGCTCGATCGAGGTGACCCGCAGCATCGGGACGAAGACGCGGCGCCGGGTGCTCAGCTCGACGACCAGGCCGAGGATCCGCGGCGGTTGCGCGTCCAGGCGCAGCCCGGCCACCAGGTCGCGGACCCGGCCGATCGACTCGCCGTCGGGGCCGAATACCGGCAACCCGGACAGCTGAGCTGCGAAAACCCTGTTGACCCCGGCCATGCCGCTGACACTATCGGCTGGCCGCCCATGGAGCGATTTCCGCCACTGTGACGAAGGCCGGGTCGTCGCTGTCTTCGCCCGTCTCCGCGTATTCCTCGACCATCCAGATCCAGTTCTGCACTGCCCGCACGAGCGTCCAGGCCCGCGCCTTTTCGGCGTCCAGTTCGTGTGAAGCGACGATCAGCGCGAACCGTTCGTCCAGTGTGGACTCGGTGAACCGGTTCCAGAACAGCGGGATGACCCCCCACTCGAGGTCACCGGCCAGCGGCTTCGGGTCGATGACGAGCCACGGCTCGCGGGTGCCGGCCAGGACGTTCTCGAAGTGCAGGTCCTCGTTCACCAGCGAGTCACCCGCCGACGGCCCGAGTTCGCGGCAGATCGCGACGGCGTCTTCGACCAGCCGCTTCTCGAACGGTTCGCCGAGTTCGGCCCAGCGGCGGGGGAGTTCCTCGGCCAGCCGCGCCGCCTCGGCCCGCAGCCGCCGCCGCATCGACGCCGGCGCCGGGACGGCCAAACGCTGCGCCAGGCCGCCGATGAGCGGGATCGCCGAGCGCAGCGGGAGGTCGTCGAGGGTGCGCCCGGCGTCGAGCCGTTCGAGGAGCAGGACGCCGTCGTCCGGCGCGGATTCCAGCAGCAGCACCGCACCCCGGCCGGCCCATGTGGACAGTGCGAGCGGCTCGTCGGCGGACTCCTCGTCGCGCCAGCCCAGCTTCAGCACCACCGGCGTGCCGTCGGGCAGGCGCGCGGGCTGCACCACGCCGACGTAGCCGTGCATCGCCTCGCCCTCGAACGTCAGGCTCCACTTCCGGGCGTACTCCGCGGCGAGCTCCGGCAGGGCAGCGAGCCAGGGGACCGCCTCCGGCCCGAGCACCTTCGGTGCGCGGGCGGCGAACAGCGGGGGGATGCGAAGGTCGGTCACGGCTCCAGCCTGGCAGCCGCGTCCAGCGCATTTCGTCAGCTGCCGGGCGGGCGTACGCTGGGCTTTCAAGGGGAAACGCAACCCCGGGAGCTGCCATGGTGGTGGAGATTCTCAGCGCCGTCGTCCTCGTGGGCGGGGTCTGGCTCGCGTCGAGCGTGCGCGTGGTGAAGCAGTACGAACGCGGGCTGATCTACCGGTTCGGGCGGGTGCGGTCCCGCGTCCGCGAACCCGGGCTGGCGGTGCTCGTGCCGTTCGCGGACCGGCTCCAGAAGGTCAACATGCAGATCGTGACCATGCCGATCCCGGCCCAGGACGGCATCACCCGCGACAACGTCACGGTCCGGGTGGACGCGGTCGTCTACTTCAAGGTCATCGACCCGGTCGTCGCGGCGGTCAACGTGCAGGACTACCGGTCGGCGGTCGGCCAGGTCGCGCAGACGTCGCTGCGCTCGATCATCGGCAAGAGCGAGCTCGACGACCTGCTGTCGAACCGCGAGCGCCTCAACGAAGGCCTGGAGCTGATGATCGACAGCCCGGCGCTGGACTGGGGCATCCACATCGACCGCGTCGAGATCAAGGACGTCGCGCTGCCGGAGGCGATGAAGCGCTCGATGTCGCGGCAGGCCGAGGCGGAGCGGGAACGGCGCGCGCGCGTCATCTCCGCCGACGGTGAGCTGCAGGCGTCGCACAAGCTCGCGCAGGCCGCGGCGACGATGGCCGACACCCCCTCGGCGCTGCAGCTGCGGCTGCTGGAGACCGTGGTGCAGGTGTCGTCGGAGAAGAACTCGACGCTGGTGCTGCCGTTCCCGGTGGAGCTGCTGAGGTTCCTCGACGCGCAGACACCGAAGGCGGCCCCGGCCCCGGCTCCGAAGGCCGAGCCCGAGCCCGAGCCCGAGCTCACCGAAGCGAAGCCGGAGGTGAACGGCCACGCGACACCGTCGCCGCGCAGCCCCGGCGACGCGGTGCTGCCGGCGGACTAGTTCAGGTAGCCGTTCGTGCCCAGGATGATCAGGGTGGTGAAGAAGCCGACCCACAGCGCGATCACGACGTAGCCGACGATGACGGCGGCCGTGGCCAGCCCGCGGCCGCCGGCCTCGCCGCGGTTGGTCTTGCTCAGCGCGATGTGGCCCATGATCAGCCCGGCGATCGCGGTGACACCGGAGCAGAAGCCGAGGATCGAGCACACGAGCGCGCCGATGGCCAGCGCGTTGTCCTGCGTGCGCGGCGCTGCGTACGGCTGCCCGTACGGCGCGGGCTGGCCGTACGGTGCCGGCGACGCGTACGGCTGCCCGTAGCCCGGCGGGTACGGCTGCTGGTAGGCCGGCTGCCCCGGGGGCGCGAACGGCGTGCCGGGGATGTAGGCCGCCGGCGTCTCGTACGCCCCGGGCGGCAACTGGCCGGGCTGCTGCGCGGCGACGGTCGTGTCCCAGGTCGGCTGCTCCGCGGCGACGGTGGTGTCGGCGGCGGCCGCGGGAGCGTCGGTTGCCGGGGCGTCGGCGGCCGGGACGTCGGCCGCGGTCGTGGCCGCCTCGGGTGCGGCCGGGGCCTCGGGCGTGGTGTCGTCCGGCGTCGCCGCGGCGATCGTGGCGTCGGGCGACGGCGGGTCGTAGTTCTCCGGCTGGTACGGCGCCGGGTCCGCCGGGGCCGGCGGGTCGTAGGACGCCGCGGTCGGGTCGGCGGCCGGGCGGTCCTTGTCCCCGGTCGGGTCGGTCATGACGGGTCCCCTCGGTGCGGGTGGGAGGCCGGCGGCGCGGCGGAATTGTCGGTGGTCGCCGGTAGAGTCGAAAACGGGGGGCGCCCCGGCGGCCCGGTCAGCTCCAGGAGTCGAGGAAGCCGAGGGCGAACCCGAGGGCCACGAGCGCGATGTTGAGCGCGATCCCCACGTACCCCACGATGATCGCCGCCATCGCCACGCCCTGGCCGTCCGCTTCGCCGCGCTTGGCCTTGCCGTGGGCGATGTGGCCCATGACGATGCCCGCGATGGTGATCAGGAAGCACAGGAAGATGCCGAGGATCGAGCAGATCAGCGCGCCCACCGCCAGCCCCGAGCCCTCCCGCGGCTGCCCCGGCATCCCGGGGTAGCCCGGGCCCGGCGGGTACTGCGGGTAGCCGCCGCTCGGGTACTGCTGGCCGTAACCGGGCTGGCCGTAGCCGGGCTGCTGGTAGCCGCCCGAGGGTGGCTGCTGGCCGTACGGGTTGTTCGGATCCTGCGGGTAAGTCATGATCTCTCCCCTCCCCGCCGCACTTTACGGTGCCGGACCCGCTGAGCGTGAGCGCCCTCATAGCAGCGTTGCGGCTTTGGAGTCATACTCACCGGTAACCCAGCGCCGGGAGCGGCGTCGTACTCCGGAAAGGGAGCCGTGATGGCCCGTCTCGCCCAGACCGCCGGCCTGACCGACGTGCAGTCGGAGATCCTCGCCACCGTCCGCCAGTTCGTGGACAAGGAGGTCATCCCGCACGCCCAGGAGCTCGAGCACGCCGACACCTACCCCGCCGACATCGTCGCGGGCATGAAGGAGATGGGCCTGTTCGGGATCACCATCCCGGAGGAGTACGGCGGGCTCGGCGAGTCGCTGCTGACCTACGCGCTGGTCGTCGAGGAGATCGCGCGCGGCTGGATGAGCGTGTCCGGCGTGATCAACACCCACTTCATCGTGGCGCACATGATCTCCCGCCACGGCACCGAGGCGCAGAAGCGGCACTTCCTGCCGCGGATGGCCACCGGCGAGGTCCGCGGCTCCTTCTCCATGTCGGAGCCCGACCTCGGGTCGGACGTCGCCGCGATCAAGACCAAGGCGAAGAAGACCGACGACGGCTACGTCATCGACGGCTCGAAGATGTGGCTGACGAACGGCGGGTCGTCCAATCTCATCGCGCTGCTGGTGAAGACCGACGAAGGCGCGGAGAAGCCCCACCAGAACCTGACGACGTTCCTGGTCGAGAAGCCCGAGGGCTTCGGCGAGGTGGCGCCCGGGCTGACCATCCCCGGCAAGATCGACAAGATGGGCTACAAGGGCGTCGACACGACCGAGGCGGTCTTCGACGGCTACGAGATCGGCGCCGACATGGTCCTCGGCGAGGCGCCGGGCAAGGGCTTCGCGTACATGATGGACGGTGTCGAGGTCGGCCGCGTGAACGTCGCGGCGCGCGCGTGCGGCATCGCGATCCGGGCGTTCGAGCTCGCGGTGGAGTACGCCCAGCAGCGCAAGACGTTCGGCAAGGCGATCGCCGAGCACCAGGCCGTGGCGTTCAAGCTGGCCGAGATGGCGACCAAGGTCGAGGCGGCGCACCTGATGATGGTGAACGCGGCCCGCCTCAAGGACTCCGGCGAGCGCAACGACGTCGAGGCCGGGATGGCAAAGCTGATCGCCTCCGAATACTGCGCGGAGGTCACGCAGGACGCGTTCCGCATCCACGGCGGTTACGGGTACTCCAAGGAGTACGAGATCGAGCGGCTGATGCGCGAGGCGCCGTTCCTGCTCATCGGCGAGGGCACCAGCGAGATCCAGAAGACGATCATCAGCCGCGGCCTCCTGCGGGAGTACAAATCGCGGTCCTGACGGACGTTTGTCGCTCTGTCGACAATTGACCGCCCGGCCTTTCGGGGTAAGCGGCTCGCACGGTCCGGGCGTTCTTGACAAGATGGACGCCCGGACAACGAGTGCGCAGGTGATGATGGTGAGTAGTCCCTTTGGCGGGGGGCGGGCGCCCGGTGGCCTGCCGCGGCTGCCGACCCCGCCGACCGGCTGGCCGATCGGGTCGTACGCGACCTACGGCGAAGCGCAGAAGGCGGTCGACTTCCTCGCCGACAGCGAGTTCGCCGTCGGCGACGTCACGATCGTCGGGGTCGACCTGATGCTCGTCGAGCGCGTGATCGGCAAGCTCAGCTGGGGCCGGGTGCTCGGCACCGGCGCGGTGTCCGGGGCCTGGTTCGGCCTGTTCGCCGGGCTGCTGCTCGGGTTGTTCGTCAACCAGGGCTTCGCGCTGCAGGTGCTCACCGGGCTGGTGCTCGGCGTGCTGTCCGGGCTGATGTTCGCCGCGATCGGGTACAGCATGTCGCGGGGCCGCCGGGACTTCTCCTCGGCGAGCCAGCTCGTCGCCGGCCGCTACGACGTCCTGTGCCAGCCGCGCTCGGCCGAACAGGGGCGGGAACTGCTCGCCAAGCTGGCCCTTAAACCGCCCTCCGCGAACCCCTGAAAAACCCCAGTTCCACCTGCGAAGAATCACGTTTCGGCGCGCGATCCGCTGGATCGTTACCGATACTGCTTGCGGGGTGTGATCGCCCGGCATAAGTTGGCCGACACCAGTCGGGCGGCCTCGCCCCGCAGCGCGGCGGCCCGAGCACTAGCACGTCGGGGTGCTGGCGCGGTTTCGCCTCATCGCGTCGCGGTGCCACCGGGTACCGCGGTAACCGGCGTGCACGCGGGTGAGGAGGCCTTATGGGGAAGAGGATCGGCGCGGGCAAACGAGGACGGTCGCCCGGCCGCACCGCCGTCCTGCTGGGGGCAGGGGCATTGGTGACCGGCATGCTCGCCGGGTGCGGGACGAGTTCCGGGCTGAAGATCAACATCTACATGTCGCCCGAGGACAACTTCCAGAAAGTGGTCGACGGCTGCAACCAGAAGGCGGCCGGCAAGTACGAAATCGTCTACAACAAGCTGCCCCGCGGGGCGGACGACCAGCGGCTGCAGATGGCGCGCCGGCTGGCGGCGGGTGACACCGCCATGGACATCCTGGGCCTCGACGTCACGTGGGTCTCGGAGTTCGCCGAGGCCGGCTGGGCCGAGGAGTGGACCGGCCAGAACAAGGCGGAGGCGTCGCAGGGCGTCCTGCAGGGGCCGCTCGACACGGCGACCCACAACGGGAAGCTGTACGCGGCCACGAAGAACACCAACGTCCAGCTGCTCTGGTACGACGACCGGCTGACGCCGAAACCGCCGGCCACCTGGGACGAGATGATGCAGGAGGCCCAGCAGCTCAAGGGCCAGGGCAAGCCCTACCAGATCGTCTTCACCGGCGCGCAGTACGAAGGCCTGGTCGTCTTCTACAACACGCTGGTCGCGTCGATGGGCGGGCACATCCTGTCCGACGACGGCAAGTCCGTCGTGATGGACGAAGGCGCGGTGAAGGCCCTGGAGCTGCTCAAGAAGGTCTCGACCTCCGGGCTCACCGATCCGTCGCTGAGCAACCAGAAGGAAGACGACATCCGGCAGGCGTTCCAGCGCGGGCAGGCCGCGTTCCAGCTCAACTGGCCCTACGTCTACGCCGCCTACGCCAAGGACAAGAAGGCCGACCTCCCGCACTTCAAGTGGGCGGTCTACCCCGAGGCCCAGGCCGGCATGCCCGCCCGGACCACCATCGGCGGGTTCGACCTGGCGGTGAGCACGTACTCGCAGCACAAGCCGGAGGCCTTCGAGGCGGCGCTGTGCCTGCGCAGCCCGGAAAGCCAGAAGATTTCGGCGATCAACGACGGCGTGCCGCCGAGCATCGAATCGGTGTACCACAACGACGTTCCGCTCGACCCGGGCAAGCCTGCTTCGGCCGACAACCCGAACATGGCGATCCAGTACCCGATGCGCGACGCCATCCTCGCCGCGCTGAAGACCGCCGCGGTGCGCCCGCTGACCCCGGCGTACCAGAACGCCTCGACGGTCATCTCGAAGATCCTTTCGCCGCCGTCGGACATCGACCCGCAGGCCACCGCGGCCAAGCTGCGCGAGCAGCTCGGTGACGCGCTCCAGTCGAAGGGAGTGATCCCGTGACCGTCCAGGACTCGACCCCGGCCGAGACCGCCGGGGCGACTGTCGCCGGCGAGACGACGTCGCACAAGAAGGGCAAACCCGCCCTGTCCGAAGGGAAGAAGGCCGAGCGGCGGCTCGGGCTGTGGCTGTGCGCGCCCGCGTTCATCGTGATGATCGCGGTCACCGGCTACCCGATCCTGTACTCGTTCTGGCTGTCGCTGCAGCGGTACGACCTGCGCTTCCCGGCGCAGCAGGAGTTCATCGGCTTCGAGAACTACGGTGCCGTGCTGTCCAGTTCGTACTGGTGGACGGCGTTCGGGACGACGATGTTCCTGACCGTCGTGTCGGTGGCCATCGAGTTCGTGCTCGGCATGGCGCTGGCGCTGATCATGCACCGGACGCTCGTCGGCCGCGGCCTGGTCCGCACCGTCGCGCTGATCCCGTACGGCATCGTCACGGTCGTCGCGGCGTTCTCGTGGTACTACGCGTGGACGCCGAAGACCGGCTACCTGGCGAACTTCCTCGCCACCGACGCGGCCCCGCTCACCGAGCAGTGGCCGTCGCTGTTCATCATCATCGGCGCCGAGGTGTGGAAGACCACGCCGTTCATGGCGCTGCTGCTGATGGCGGGCCTGGCGCTGGTGCCGGACGACCTGCTCAAGGCCGCGGCGATGGACGGCGCGACCGCGTGGCAGCGGTTCACGAAGGTGATGCTGCCGGTGATGAAGCCGGCGATCCTGGTGGCGCTGCTGTTCCGCACGCTCGACGCGTTCCGCATCTTCGACAACATCTACGTGCTCACCAACGGCGCGCAGGACACCGGGTCGGTGTCCATGCAGACCTACGACAACCTGGTGAAGGGCCTCAACCTGGGCATCGGGTCGACGATGGCGGTGCTGATCTTCCTCACGGTGGCGATCATCGCCTTCATCTTCATCAAGGTGTTCGGCACGGCCGCACCGGGTTCGGACAACGGGGGTAAGCGCTGATGGCGATCGGAACCGTCACGACGGGCCGCAAGGTCAGGTGGGGCCTGGTCGACATCCTCGTGCTGGTGTTCGCGCTGGTGCCGGTGCTCTGGGTGGTTTCGCTGTCGTTCAAGACCAAGGACACGATCACCGACGGGGCGTTCATCCCGCAGTCGTGGACCTGGCAGAACTACGCGGACATCTTCCAGACGTCGGAGTTCCTGCTGGCGCTGGTGAACTCGATCGGCATCGCGATCATCTCGACCGTGATCGCGGTGGTGCTGGGCACGATGGCCGCGTACGCGGTGGCCCGGCTCGACTTCCCCGGCAAGCAGGTCCTCGTCGGGCTGTCGCTGCTGATCGCGATGTTCCCGCAGGTGTCGCTGGTGACGCCGCTGTTCAACATCGAGCGGAACATCGGGCTGTTCGACACGTGGCCGGGGCTGATCCTGCCCTACATCACGTTCGCGCTGCCGCTGTCGATCTACACGCTGTCGGCGTTCTTCCGGGAAATCCCGTGGGAGCTGGAAAAGGCGGCGAAGATGGACGGCGCCACACCGGCCCAGGCGTTCCGCCGGGTGATCGCGCCGCTGGCCGCGCCGGGCGTGTTCACCACGGCGATCCTGGTGTTCATCTTCTGCTGGAACGACTTCCTGTTCGCCATCTCGCTGACGTCGACCACGGCGTCGCGCACGGTGCCGGCGGCGCTGTCGTTCTTCACCGGGTCCTCGCAGTTCGAGGACCCGACCGGGCAGGTGTGCGCGGCCGCGGTCGTGATCACCATCCCGATCATTGTGTTCGTGTTGTTCTTCCAGCGTCGCATCGTGGCGGGGCTGACCTCCGGTGCGGTGAAGGGGTAGCGCTATGGCAGAGATCGTGCTCGACAAGGTGTCGAAGAAGTACCCCGACGGCGCCCTCGCCGTGTCCGAAGTGGACATGACCATCGCCGACGGCGAGTTCATCATCCTGGTCGGCCCGTCCGGCTGCGGCAAGTCGACGACGTTGAACATGGTGGCCGGCCTGGAGGACATCTCCTCCGGCGAGCTGCGGATCGACGGCCAGCGCGTCAACGAGAAGGCCCCGAAGGACCGGGACATCGCGATGGTGTTCCAGTCCTACGCGCTCTACCCGCACATGAGCGTCCGCGAGAACATGGCCTTCCCGCTGCGGCTGGCGAAGGTGGACGACAAGACGGTGCGGGCGAAGGTCGAAGAGGCGGCGAAGATCCTCGACCTGACCGGGCACCTGGACCGCAAGCCGGCCAACCTCTCCGGTGGCCAGCGGCAGCGCGTCGCGATGGGCCGGGCGATCGTCCGGAGCCCGAAGGCGTTCCTGATGGACGAGCCGCTGTCCAACCTGGACGCCAAGCTCCGCGGCCAGATGCGCACGTCGGTGTCGAAGATCCAGAAGCAGCTCGGCACGACGACGCTGTACGTCACGCACGACCAGACCGAGGCGATGACCCTGGGCGACCGGGTCGTGGTGCTGCGGGCCGGGTACGTGCAGCAGATCGGCTCGCCGCAGTTCCTCTACGACAACCCGGCGAACCTGTTCGTGGCCGGTTTCATCGGCTCGCCGTCGATGAACTTCGTCCCGGCGACGCTGGAGAACAACGAGCTGCGCAGTGCCCTGGGCACGACGCCGCTGACCGACCGCGTCCGGCAGCTGGTGGAGCGGGCGAACGCGCCCCGCGAGGTCATCGTCGGCATCCGGCCGGAGCACTTCGAGGACGCGGCGCTGGTCGCCGACAAGGGCAGCGGGGGGACGTTCACCGCGCACATCGACGTGCTCGAGTCGATGGGTTCGGAGAAGTTCGCCCACTTCACGGTCGAGGGCGAGACGGCGACGTCCGAGGAACTGGCGGAGCTGGCCGCGGACAGCGGTTCGTCCGACGTCCCGGGCGCGGAGTCCCAGATCGTGGCCCGGCTGTCGGCGGAGTCGTCGGCGACGGAGAACGCGGACCTCGAAGTCTGGTACGACGCGGACAAGATCAAGCTGTTCGACCCGTCGAACGGCAAGAACCTCACCTACGAGGACTAGGTCTGCCGCGGCGGTCGTGAGTGGTAAGGCGGGTTAGAACCCGCCTTACCACTCACGAGCGGTCGGGGAGGCGGGGGAAGATCGAGCCGGCCGCACCGCGGGCCAGCGCGCAGGTGGCGTCGCCCGCGGTGCCCGCCGTCTCGACCACGCTGATCTCCGCCAGTTCGCGCCGCCCCGGCAGGCCGGGAGCCGGCTGGGTCGTGTCGACCAGGCAGAACGCGCCGGCCAGCCGGACGCGCGCGTCGCGGCCGCCGAGCTTTTCGGTCGGGCCGGCCGGCTCGACCGTCTCCACCGTCAGCTCGAAGCTCACCTTGCCGCGGATGCAGCTGTGCCCGGACAGGCCGATCGTCGGCCGGCTGTTCGGGCCGGCGGCCGCGTCGAGGTCGGGGCTGTCGAGCGGGACGCACGGCGCCACCCGGCCCCACGAGCGTTCCGGGAACGTCAGCCGCCCCACCTTGTGCCGGGTGATCGCCGTCAGCACCGAGCCGACGGCCGCGTCCGCCACGCCGCAGCGGGCCTCCTGGTCGCCGGTGCCGTCGGTGACCGACAGGTCGATCCGGTTGCCGTCGGCGAAGGTGATCGCGCGGGTGCAGGCGCGGCGGTCGTTGAACATCGACTGCTGGACCGCGACGCCGTCGGGCACCGAGCCGGGGTAGCCCTCGTAGGGCTTGATGTTCGGGTCGGAGTCGAAGGCGAGCGGCCCGACGAGGATCGTGCGCGGCCCGGCCTGGGCGCGGCAGCTGTCGAACGTCGGGACGGCTTCGGTCACCTCGGGCACGGTCAGCAGGCTGCAGAAGTCGATGCTGCCGAAGTCACCGAGCGCGGCGGAGGCGGTCAGCGGGGTGGGCCCGGAATCCGGCTCGGGCGCGGCCTGGGTGCTGGCGCAGCCCGCGGTGAGGAGGGCGCAGAACATCGCGACGGCCAAGCTTTTCGGACGCGGGTACACGGGGTGCAAGTATCACCGCATCGCGCGGAAAAGCCAGCCCTGACGGGGACATCTCTCACTCTTTTTGCGGTGGTCCGGTGCGAACGGGCAGTTCAGGCGGTTTTCCGTGCACGCGCCGGGGTTCCCCGGTCATCTGAACGATTTTCGGATTTGCCGTCCCCTAAGGGAGCGATCCATCCCGCGAGCGATGCGGAAGCGGGTACTCCGGTGGTGAAGTGGAGGTATCGGAACTTCGAGGAAAGGGAAAGACGATGAGCGCACCGGTCACACGACGGCTGTCCCGCCCGCGCCACGGCCGCATGATCGGCGGCGTGTGTGCCGGGCTGGCCCAGCGGTACGGCATGAAGCCCGGGACCGTGCGGCTGCTGGCGGTGTTGTCTTGTCTGCTGCCGGGGCCGCAGTTCGTGGCTTACCTGATCCTGTGGGCGGTCATTCCATCCGAGTGATGCCCTGTCGGACGCGCCGGTGATCCCGTGGTGGTCACCGGCGCTTTGCCGTGCGGTGGATGGTTCGGCTGGGTGCTCCCCGCCGGCCCGAACGCCGGATTGTTCAACGGCCGGCAGGTCGTGTCAAGGCGGGAAAGCGTGCCTTGACACGACCTGCCGGCCGCGGAGGGCGGCTGCGTATCAGGTCGGCAGGGGGGTGTGGGCGGGGGGGGTGTTGGGAATATCA
>NZ_JBSGBK010000139.1:0-14393 GCF_053601215.1 Amycolatopsis sp. NPDC004772 | reverse complement strand
CGACAGCCAGGTGCCGATCGGCACGCCCAACGCCCCGGACGCCGCCGCGGCCGGGTCCCCGGTCGGCGCCCCGGCACCGCCCGCGCCGCCGGTCCCCCCGACGCCGGGCACGACGCTGCCCGGCACGTCGACGACCCCCACCACGCCGTCGTCGACCACGCCGACCAGCACCACGCCGACGACCCCCACGACGCCGACCACCGAACCGACGACTCCGTCGACGCCCACCACGCCGCCGTCGACGACCAGCACCACCCCGCCCCCCTCGTCGACGGCCGCCAACACCCCGGCGGACTCGACGGACGCCCCGACCGGAACCACCTCGACCAGCCCGGCCGGGTGAGCCCGGTGGAGCCGTTCCTGGTGCACATCCGCTGCGACACCGACGGCTACACCCACGCCGTCACCGAGGAGGAGTTCGCGGCGGGCCGGCACGACGGGCGGTTCCGGGCGGTGTGCGGGCACGTCGTGCTGGCGGCACCGATGATCGAGGAGCCGGGCCGGTTCGACCCGGTCTGCCGGGACCTCCTGCGCGCCGGGCCACCCCAGCCGGCCGAGGTCCCCCGGCAGGAGCGACGCCGGCTGCGGTGGCGCAGCCGGCGCTAGTCCACCAGGGCCTGGATGCCGTCGAGCATCCGGTTCAGGCCGAACTCGTAGGCCGTGTCGCCCTGGGCCTTCGCGCTCTGGTCGAAGCCGCCGCCGAGCCAGATGCGGTTCATCGCCGGGTGTGCGTCGACGACGAAGTAGTTCTCCCAGAACGACGACCGCTGGTGCCACCAGGCTTCGGTCGACTGGCCGGTGCTGCGCTCCAGCCGGGTGTTCTCCGCATCGAGCGCCGCGTTCGCGTCGACGTACGTGCCGATCCCGTTGGCCGCCGCGACGGCCTGGCGCGGCGGCAGCCCCAGCTCGTCCATGATCGACAGCAGGTACTCCTGGCCCGCGAGCTGGCCGGGGCCCAGCGGCGGCCGGACGCGCGAGACCTCGCACAGCCACGGGTGGCTGCGGTAGGCCTGCCGGGTCCGCTCGGCGTAAAGCGCGACCTGTTCGCGCCAGTCCCCGCGGCGCGGCTCGCCCGGCCCGGGCAGCCGCCGCCCGACGAGGACGTCGTCGACCATCAGGTCGACCAGCTCGGCCTTGCCGGGCACGTAGGTGTAGAGCGTCATCGTGCCCGCGCCGAGTTCCTTGGCGACGCGGTGCATCGACGCGGCGGCGAGCCCATCGGCGTCCGCGACCGCGATCGCGGCGGCGACGATCCGCTCGATCGTCAGCGTCGGCCGGCGGCCCCTGGTCGGTTCGGCGGCGCCGCCGCGGGCGCGCCAGAGCAGCGCGAGCGTCCGGTCGACGTCCTCGGCGCCAGTGCGTTCGACGGTCATGCGGTCCCCTCGCTTCTCGTTCGGACATTACCCTGGAAGCAGACGGAGGGGGTGTGAGGAGATGACCGCGCGCAAACCGCCCAAGGTGTCTTTCCGCTGGTGGGTCGACCGGAAGATCGACGAAGCCCGGGCCCGCGGCGAGTTCGACGACCTGCCGGGCACCGGCAAGCCCCTCCCGAAACCCACCGGCAACGACGCGGCGACCGACTGGGTGCTCCGCGAGGTGAAGAGGGGTGGGCACGACACGAAGGCCCTGCTGCCGCCGGCGCTCGCGCTCAAACGCGAAGTCCAGGACCTGCCGGAGCGGCTCGCCGGGGAACGCGCCGAACGGCTGGTGCGGGAAGTCGTCGAGGACCTCAACACGCGAATCCGCCAGGCCTACCTCAACCACCACACCGGGCCGCCACTCACGGTGGCCCTGGTGGACGTCGAAGAGGCGGTCGCAGCTTGGCACCGCTCACGAGCGGCTTCGTAGCACTGTGGTGAGCAGGGAGATCCCGGCGGTTTGGGGCACGACGAGCGTTGCCAGCACGGTGCCGTAGGGCAGCAGCTTGCCGCCGGAGCGTCGGCGGTGGCGGGGTTGCAAGCGCACCGAGAACCAGGCGGGCGACGGGAACCAGGCGGCGACGGGCGATCCCGGCCGCGATCACGCACACGAGCAGGCAGCCGGCGATATCCGGCGCCCCCGCACAACCCACCCCCGCACAACCCACCCCCGCACAACCCACCCCCGCACAACCCACCCCCGCACAACCCACCCCCGCACAACCCACCCCCGCACAACCCGCCCCCGCACAACCCGCCCCCGCACAACCCGCCCCCGCACAACCCGCCCCCGCACGGCCCGCCCTCCCTGGGGGCTGCCCCCGCTTCCAGCGTATCGAGGCGGCCCGACGGAAATCGGGGACCAGCCCTGCTGAAAGCCCGGTTGTCCACAGCCCGACCGTGCTGTGGACAACCAGGTCGGCGAGCGTGCACGGTCGCCGCCGTGTTCGGCCTGCAGCGGATCTCCGGCAGCAGGGCGACCCAGGCTCCTTGCCGCGGACCGGGCGAGCGGGTACAGCAGCAGCCGCCGCACGCCGAGGGTGAAGACGGCGAAGGCCAAGCCCGTCGAGAGCGGACCGGTGAGGGTGTGGATCAGGGGCAAGGCCAGACACGGGCAGCACTCCGCATGAGTGGAAGGAGAATGGCTGCGTCGAAGAGGTTCCCAACGCAGCCGTGCGGCGGGAACCGGGTGAACTTCGGCCCGCAGCCGCGTAGCCGGATCGACTCGGCGAGGCGGTCCGGCGGCGCAAGGCCGTGACGCGGCTGCGGACCGAGATCGACCACAGCGCGGTGCGTGCTGCCGACCAGCAGGACGACCAACGAACCGGCGGCGGCGAAAGCGACCAGCGCGACCGGGCCGGTCACCGCGGGGAACGCCAGCTCCGGACCGCGCCGCTCCAGGAGTAGCGAAAACGCTAACAGCCCGATGGGCTGTAACCTGGTTCGATGAGAGGCCAACTCGTCGTCGTGCCGCTTTTGGCGGTGCTCCTGCTGTTCACCGTCCCGTGGTGGACGCTGGTGCTCGCGCCGGACTGGGGCACCGCGGCCACGATCGCCGGGACGGCGGTGTTCTCGCTGGGCCTGGTGACCATGCCGGTCGCGATGTTCCGCGGCCACTCCCGGCACCAGAGCGACGCCGCCGCCCGCCTCGGCGACTCGCTGCTCGCCGTGATCTGGGTGCTGTTCAGCTGGTCGATCCTGAGCCTGGTGCTGCGGGTCGCGCTGCTCGGCGTCGACGATCCGGCGCGGTCGCGGATCGTCGCGGGCGCCACCGCGCTGATCGCCGCCGGGCTGCTCCTGCACGGCAACCGCGTCGCCATGCGCGTGCCGCCGGTGAAGGCGGTCGACGTCGTCATCCCGCGGCTCGGCCCGGGGCTCGACGGCCTGCGCGTCGCCGTCCTGACCGACACCCACTTCGGGCCGATCGACCGGACGAAGTGGTCGGAGGAGGTGGTGGCGGCGGTCAACGCGCTCGAGGCGGACGTCGTCTGCCACGCCGGTGACCTCGCCGACGGCGCGGTGGCCAAGCGTCGCAAGCAGGTCGACCCGCTCGGCGGCGTCCAGGCCGGGCTGGGGCGGTTCTACATCACCGGCAACCACGAGTACTTCGGCGAGGCCCAGGCGTGGCTCGACCACATGGAGGGGCTCGGCTGGGACACGCTGCACAACCGGTCGACGCTGCTCGAGCGGGGCGGCGACCGCATCCTGTTCGCCGGCATCGACGACCCGACCGGCACCGCGTCCGGCCTGCCCGGCCACGGCCCCGACCTGGCCGCGGCGCTGGACGGCCGGCCCGACGGCGTCCCGGTGGTCCTGCTGGCCCACCAGCCGAAGCAGGTCCGCCAAGCGCGTGAGGCCGGCGTCGACCTGCAGATCTCCGGGCACACCCACGGCGGGCAGATCTGGCCGTTCCACCTGCTGGTGCGGTTCGACCAGCCGACGCTGTCCGGCCTGACCCGGCACGGCGAGACGCAGCTGTACAACAGCCGCGGCACGGGATTCTGGGGGCCGCCCTTCCGCATCTTCGCCCCCAGCGAGATCACGCTCCTGACCCTGCGTTCCGCCTGACGGCCGTTCCCGGCTCCAGCGCGAGCGCTACCGACAAATTTTTTTGTCTTGACAGATCGAAGCGTCGGGTTCAGGCTGGTCCGCATGACGACGACAACTTCCGCCGACGGCACCCGGATCGCCTACACCCGCGCCGGCACCGGCCCCGCGCTCGTCCTCGTGGACGGCGCGATGTGCTACCGCGGCTCGTCCCCCAACGACGCGCTGGCGAAGGAGCTGGCCGCACACTTCACCGTGTACACCTACGACCGCCGCGGCCGCGGCGAGAGCGGCGACACCGGACCGTACGCGGTCGAGCGCGAGGTCGAGGACCTCGCGGCGGTCGTCAAGGAGGCGGGCGGCGAGGCGTTCCTGTTCGCCATCTCGTCGGGCGTGGGCTTGGCGCTCGAAGCGGCCCCGCGGCTGGCCGTCCCGAAGCTGGCGCTCTACGAGCCCCCGTTCATCGTCGACGACAGCCGCAGCCGCGTCCCGGAGGACTACGTGACCCGCCTCGACCAGGCGCTGAAGGACGGCAAGCGCGGCAAGGCGGTGAAGATGTTCATGACCGAAGGCGTCGGCCTGGGCGGGCTGATGGTGGCGACGATGCGGATCATGCCGTTCTGGGCCAAGCTCAAGAAGGTGGCCCACACCATCCCGTACGACACGGCGCTGGTGGTCGACCACCAGGCGGGCGAGCCCCTGCCGGCGGCCTGGCCGGAGGTGACGATCCCGACGCTGGCCATCGACGGCGGCCGCAGCCCGGACTGGATGCGCCACGGGGTGGCGTCCCTGGCGAAGGTGCTGCCGTCGGCGGAGTACCGGACGCTGCCGGGCCAGACACACATCGTGAAGGCGGCGGCGCTGGCCCCGGTGCTGAAGGAGTTCTTCCTGGCTTAGGGGAAGATCGAGCCCATGCGCATCCGGATCCTCGACGCCGACATCACCACCCTCGAGGTCGACGTCGTCGTCAACGCCGCCAACTCCTCGCTGCTCGGCGGCGGCGGGGTCGACGGGGCCATCCACCGCAAGGGCGGCCCGGAGATCCTCGCCGAGTGCCGCAAGCTGCGGGCGGGGCACTACGGCAAGGGCCTGAAGACCGGGCAGGCCGTCGCCACCACCGCCGGGAAGCTGCCCGCGAAGTGGGTCGTGCACACCGTCGGCCCGGTGTGGTCGGCCTTCGAAGACCGCTCCGAACTCCTCGCCGACTGCCACCGCAACGCGCTGCTGGTGGCGCGGGACCTCGGCGCCCGGACCGTCGCGTTCCCCGCCATCTCCACCGGCATCTACCGCTGGCCGCTGGAGTCGGCCGCGGGGATCGCGCTCACCACCGTCGCCGAAGCCGAGCCCGGCCCCGTCGAGGAAGTCGTCTTCGCCCTGCGCGGCGAAGCGGCCGTCCAGGCCTTTCGGGCACGTCACAACTCCCTTGCCTGAACGATCACCCACCGGGCAGGGTGCAGACGTGCCCACCCGCGCCCTGGTCTTCGACTTCGACGGCACGCTCGCCGACACCGAATCCGCCGTCCTGCAGTCGTGGCAGGCTGTCTTCCGGGAGCACGGGACCGAGCTCCCGCTGGACGCCTGGTACGCCGTCATCGGGACGCAGCGCACCACGCCCGCCATGTTCGCGCTGCTCGCCGAGCACGTCCCCGGCATCGACCCGGACGCGCTGCGGCCCAGGACCCGGGCCCACGTCCTGAAGCTCCTCGAGGACCTCGGCCCGCGCGAAGGGGTCCGGGACTACCTCGAGACCGCGCGGCAGCACGGCCTCAAGCTGGCCGTCGCCTCCAGCTCGTCCGGGGCGTGGGTGAACCCGCACCTCGAGCGGCTCGGCCTCGACCACTACTTCGACGCCGTCCTCACCGGGGACCTCCACAAGGCCAAGCCCGACCCCGACCTCTACCTCGCCGCCCTCAACGCGCTCGGTGCGGACGCCGCCGGCACCATCGCCTTCGAGGACACTCCGCACGGCGTCACCTCCGCCAAGGCCGCCGGGCTGACCTGCGTGGCCGTGCCGAACGCCATCACGCGGAACCTCGACTTCGGGCAGGCGGACGTCCTGCTGCCGTCCTTCACCGCCAAGCCCCTCGAGGCACTGCTCAGCCGCTGACCAGGGCCAGCAGCCGGTCCAGGAACGGCAGCTGCCCCTTCAGCAGCTTCTCGCGGGCGTCCGGGAGCGTGAACCACTCGACCCGGTCCACCTCGGGGAACTCCTGCTGACGGCCCGAGCGCGGCGGCCACTCCATGGTGAACGTCCCGGGTACCACCGCCGCCGGGTCGAGGTCGGCCTCGACCGCCCACGCCGTAACGACCTTGCCGCCCGACTGCTTCACCTCGCCCAGCGGGACGTACTCACCGGACGGCGCGGGCAGCCCGAGCTCCTCCTCGAACTCGCGCCGGGCCGCCTTCTCCGGAGCCTCGTCCGGATCGAGCTCGCCCTTGGGCAGCGACCACGCGGCCGCGTCCTTCTTCGCCCAGAACGGCCCGCCCATGTGCCCGAGCAGCACCTCGACGTCCTCGCCGTGACCTCGGTAGAGCAGGAGCCCGGCACTCTGTTTGCCCGCCATGGAGAAAGTCTCCCAAGATTTTTCCGCGAGGGTGTCGAAACCCGCCGGGCCCGATCGACGCGTGGGCAGAAGGCAACGAAATCCCAGGGAAGGAACCACCATGACCGCCACCATCGCCCGCGACAGCCAGACCGCCTCCCCGGCCAAGACCAAGGTCACCGGGCTCGTGGTCGGCGCGAGCCGGATCGTGATCTCGTTCCTGTTCGGCTTCCACGGCCTGCAGGGGTTCGGCTTCTTCGGCGGGATCGACGGCCAGGGCGGCGGCGTCCCGTTCGGCTCGTTCCCCGGCTGGTGGGGCAGCGTGTTCGAGCTGGTGGGCGCGCTGCTGCTGCTCGTCGGGCTCGCCAGCAGGCCGGCCGCCATCCTGCTCGCCGGCGTGATGGCCTACGCCTACTTCACCGTGCACGCCCCGATGGGCCTGCTGCCGCTGCAGAACATGGGCGAGCCCGCCGCGGTCTACTCGTGGGTCTTCCTGCTGTTCGCCGCGATCGGCCCGGGCCGGTTCGCGCTCGACAACCTGCGCAAGCGCTGACCGGCCGAGCGCGGTCCGACTAGTAGCCGCCCTGGGCGGCTGCGAGGTCGGACCGCGCCATCACGTGTTCCATCAGGCTGGTCAGCACCTGCTTCGTCGACTCCCGCTCGCGGGCGTCGCACAGCAGCAGCGGGACGTCCATGCCGACGTCGAGCGCCTGCCGGACCTCCTCCGTGCCGTAGCGGTACGCGCCGTCGAAGCAGTTCACGCCGACGACGAACGGCAGGTTGCGGCGCTCGAAGAAGTCCACCGCCGCGAAGCAGCTGTCGAGCCGGCGCGTGTCGGCCAGCACGACGGCGCCGAGCGCGCCCTCGGCCAGCTCGTCCCACATGAACCAGAACCGGTCCTGCCCCGGCGTGCCGAACAGGTACAGGATCAGGTCCGGGTTGATCGTGATGCGGCCGAAGTCGAGCGCGACCGTCGTGGTGGTCTTCTGCTCGACGCCGGACAGGTCGTCGACACCCTCGGACGCGGTGGTGATGACCTCCTCGGTCCGCAGTGGCGGCACTTCGCTCACCGAACCGACCATCGTGGTCTTGCCGACCCCGAACCCGCCGGCGATGAGTACCTTGACCGCGGTCGCGGTCAGGTTCCGCCGGGGGTCAGAGTTTCCGGATGCCATCAAGAACCGCCTGCAATACGTGTCGGTTGGGAGTTTCCTGGACCGGTGCCGCGGTACGGAACAGCACCAGGTTCTGCTCGATGAGGTCGCTGAGCATCACCTTCACCACGGGCAGCGGGAGATCGACCCGGGCGGCCACCTCGGCCACCGAGACCGGCCGCTGGCACAGGGCGATGATGCGGGCGTACTCCGGTTCGAGCATGCCCGCCTCGTGCGCGGTGCGCAGCGCGACCACCAGCGTGATCAGGTCGAGCCCGAGGGTGTCCGACCGCGTGCGGCCACCCGTGACGGCGTAGGACCGGACCAGGGGGCCGGCCTCGTCGTCGAACCAGGCTTCGTGCCGTGGGCTCATGGCGCAGTGGGCTGCGCGCCGGCGGTCCGCGGGGCCGAGGTGAGGACCTGGCCGACCCGCTTCACCATCAGGTTCATCTCGTACGCGACCAGCCCCATGTCCGCGTCTTCACGGGCCAGCAGGGCGAGGCAGGCGCCCCGCCCGGCCGCCGTCACGAACAGGAACGCGTGGTCCATCTCGACCATCGTCTGGCGGACGTTGCCGCCGCCGAAGTGCCGCCCGGTGCCGCGGGCCAGGCTCTGGAACGCCGATGCCACCGCGGACAGGTGTTCGGCGTCCTCCTCGGAAAGGTTGCCGGACCTCCCGATGAGCAGGCCGTCCGAGGACAGCACCACCGCCCGGTCCGCCCCGGCGACCCGCTTGACGAGGTCGTCCAGCAGCCAGTCGAGCTCGTGGGCGCCTGAGTTGACCATTACTCGCGCTCTCCGTACCTGTCGTCGTTCTCGGGAAACTCTTCGTCACGGGCCCGCCGGGTGCCCTGCTGGAAGGCGGACAGCCTGCTGCGGGCGGCCTCCGGCGAGTCCAGCCGGACCTCTTCGCGTTCCTGTGCGGGCTTATCTTCCCGCAGCTGGGGCACGAGGTTCTGCTGGCGTCGCCGTTGCGGCAGCGGCGGCCGGCCGGGTGCCTCCGGACGGCGCGGCTGCTGCGGCCGGCTTTCCGGCGTCGCCGCGGCCCGCGGCTCCTGCGGCGGCCAGACCGGCTGCTGCGCGGCCGGCCGGGCCGGGCGCGAAGTCCGGTTCGGCGGGGCGGGCGGCCGGACGGCGGCCACGGGCTGGGCCTGGGTCGGCTGGCTGACCGGCTCCGACACGGACCCGACCGGGACCGGCGTCGGGGCCGACGGCGGCTGCGTCGCCGAGGGCTGGGTGACCGGCAGCCGGTCCGGGGTCGGCGTGCGGTCCGGGGCGGGCGGCGGGACGGTCACCGGCGGGGTAACCACGGTCGCGGGCGGCGTCACCGGTGAGACCGGCGGCTCGGTGCGGTGGCGCGCCGGGCGGCGCACCGGCCGCTTGAGCGGCGCGACCTCGTCGTTGGCCGTGGTCTCCGGCTCGACCGGGTTCGGGACGAGCTCCGGCTTCGGCGGGGTGATCGGCTGCTCCGGCTCGGACTCGGCGAGCGGGGCGAGCAGGTCGGTGCGCACCAGCACGATGGCCCGGGTGCCGCCGTAGGCCGACTCCCGCAGGTGCACCTGGATGCCGTGGCGGGCGGCCAGCCGCGCGACCACGAACAGGCCCAGGCGCGGCTCGTCCGACAGCGCCATGATCCCGAAGTCCGGCGGGTCGGCCAGCATCGAGTTGATCTCTTCGGTCTGGTCCGGCTCGAGCCCGAGGCCCTGGTCCTCGACCTCGATCACGACACCCTTGCCGACCACGTTGCCGCGGATTTCGACCCGCGACTGCGGCGGCGAGAACGACGTCGCGTTGTCGATCAGCTCGGCCAGCAGGTGCACGAGGTCGCCGACGACCGGGCCGCGGATGGCGATCTGCGGCAGCACCGCCGTCTTGACCCGCGCGAAGTCCTCGGTCTCGGCGGACGCGCCGCGGACCAGCTCGGCCAGCCCGACCGGGTTGCGCCACTGACGGCCCGGCTGCCCGCCGCCGAGGATGATCAGGTTTTCGGCGTTGCGGCGGGCGCGGGTGGAGAGGTGGTCGAGCTGGAACAGCGTGTCCAGCTGGTCCGGGTCCTCCTGCTTGCGCTCGGCCTGGTCGAGCACCTTGAGCTGGCGGTGCACGATGACCTGGCTGCGGTGGGCGATGTTGAGGAACACCGTCTTGGTGCCCTCCTTGGTCTTCGCCTCGTCGATGGCGGCAGCGATGGCGGTCTGCTGCGCCTTGTTGAACGCGTCGGCGACCTGGCCGATCTCGTCGGTGCCGTGGTCGAGGAAGTGCCCGCCCTCTTCGAGGTCGACGGGCTCGCCGGCCTGGACGCGGGCGACCAGTTCGGGCAGCCGGACCTCGGCCGCGTCGAGGGTGTCCTCGCGCAGCCGGTGCAGGCGGCCGATGAGCCGGTTCGACAGCCGGACGGCGACGAAGACCACGAAGACCGCGAACAGGACCGCGATCACACCGGCGATCAGCGATTCGGTGAACGTCGAGTCCGCGTCGTTGATCGCCGCCTGGCTCGCGTTCGAGCTCTGCAGGATGAAGATGCCCATCAGCGCGGCACCGACCTGGCGGGCGGCGGTGCGCCACTGGTCCTGCGGCACCGGCAGCTTCGACAGGTCACCGCGCAGGAACGTGGTCTCGACCTGGTTCACCGTCTGCCAAGGCTGGCTGGCGAGCAGCTCGTCGTACTTGGCCTTGACCTCGGGGATCAGCTTCGGCGCCGACGAGTCGAGCTGGACGTGGTAGGCACCGACCTGGCCGACGTAGGTCCGGAAGTCGTCGTTGCTCAGCCCGCCCGCGGCCAGCCCGGCGGCGGCGAGCGCGTCACTGCGCTGCATCCCGTCGGCCGCGGTGAACAGCGGGATGGCGGTCAGCCGGTCGAACGCGTTCTGCGCACCGCGCGCGTTCTGGGCCAGCCCCGCCACACCGTCGATGAACTGGTCGATCATCTTGTTGTAGTAGGCGAAGGCCTGGTTGAGCTGCATCTGGCCGCTGTCGACGGCCTGGCGGTTCTGCGGCAGCTGCTGGAACAACCCGAAGAACGTGGTGATGTTCTTCAGAACGCTCGGCGGGGTGTCGTCGTAGCCGGCGAAGTTGTCCTTGAGGTACTGGACGGTCTTCGCGGCGTTCTCGTCCGTCTTCGGCCGGACGGCGGCGAGCACGGTGCGCTGGTTGCTCTGGCCCGCGAGCAAGGTCAGCGTGGCCTGGCGCTCCTGCTGCAGCGAGGCGAGGAACGGGATGGACGGGGCCTCCGAACCACGGATACGGTTCGTGTAGTCCCGGCCGGTGACGGCGTCGTAGATGAGGTAGCCCGCGAGAACCACGCCGACCAGCAACAGCGCGACACTGGGGACGAGCGCGATCGTGAGCACGCGCTTCCGAATCGAGGATCCCCGGTTGCGTCGAAGAGAAATCTGCTTCACCTGGGTCCGTTTTCCTTCCGGCAGTACATGGTTTTCGGGTCGCCCGAGGCGGTCAACACCCGGATTCCGACCAGCCGGATCAACATCACCGTGGTCTGCTTCGCCCGCGACGACGTTAGGCAGCCCTCCAGGGCGCGTCAAGTCCGTGGCGAGAACGTGATCTTGGAACGGTGACCCCTCCACACTCGCTGCCTGCGCTTGGAAAGTCCACCACCGTAAGTCGTGAGCTTCGTCGCAGGGCGACTTTCGTTCCACGCACGTATGTGAGTAACGGAAGCGCTCCCGGACCCTCCGCGCGTTCCGGCCGGCGCCTCCTACGTACGACAGCGGCGAATCGTTCGGTGACAAACATCACGGACCCGCGCCGACCCGCCCGGACATCGCGTTCGTCCGGTGTGGACGGCCCCGGGAGAGCGGAATGGGCAGCATTCGCGAGCGGGGCCGCGGATTCCCCGGGCAGGCGGCCGGAATTCCCGGCATTCCGCAACTGCGGCCGGTCGAGCACGCTGCGCGGGCCCCGGTACCGGTTCCGCGGCGCCGGCGGCCCGGTCAGCCCGGGAACTCGTCGGCCAGCGTGTTCCAGAAGAGCAGCTCGTAGCTCTGGAACAGCCGGGCGCAGCGGTGCGCTTCGCGTTCGTCGAGCCGGTGCGCGTCGAGGCCGGCCTGGATCGCGGCGAGCGCTTGTTCTTCTATTTCCGGAACGTCCGCAGCAAAGAAGTCGAAGAACGCGCACTGCTCGTCGGTGAAGCCGTAGTGCTCGCGCATGCCGGCGGCGACGTCCCGGCAGTACCGGCCGAAGGTGGCGAAATTGGCGAAGATCCCCGCCGCGGTCGCCGACGACTCGCCGTTCAGCGCGAGCCAGGCGACGTAGGCCGGGTAGACCTGGCAGCCCGCACGGGGAAGCTCCTTCCCGTGGTCCGGACCAGTCGCCGCGAGGAGCGCGTCCAGCATCCCGTTCGCCTGCTGCTCCCCCGGCGCGAGGCCACCGAAGAAGGTGCGCGCGTGCGGCTCGCCGGCCCGGGCGGCCAGTTCGTGGAAGCTCCGCCAGTCGCTGAGGGTGATCAGCTTCTCCTCGGCGGCGAGCGCGGCGAACACCGCGCGCGGTGCCCGGCCCGCGGTGATCAGCGGCACGAGCCGGTTGTCGCCGTCGCGGGGCGCGAGTTCGGCCTGGATCTTCACGAGCAGTTCACGAGCCGACCGCGTCATCGCTTCCCCCTGGAGTCCGTGGCCCTCCCATTGAAGCGCGGTTCGCACCGGAACGCCCGTGTACACAGTGGACGGTGGTGGGGACCTGACCGCTATGTCCGGTTCGACGGCGACGCTTGACGTGGCCGCGATTCTCTATCCACCTGCGCCGGGAGCCCCTACAGTGTGGCCATCCGGAGCTCCGAGGAGGCCAGCGTTGACCACCCCGTCCGTCGCCGAGCAGACCGAAGGCCAGACGATCCCGCGGCTGCTGCACCGCAACGCGGTCGAATACCCGGACCTGCCGGCGATCACCTCGCTCGACCTCGAAGGGCAGCCGACGCTGACCTGGCTGGAGTTCCGCACCGCGATCGCCGAGGTCTCCCGCGGCCTGGCCGGGCTCGGGCTCGCCAAGGGCGACCGCATGCTGATCATGGCGCCCGGCTGCCCGGACCACATCATCGCCGACCTCGCCGCGACGCACCTGTCCGCGATCCCCTGCACCGCCTACGCCACCCTCAGCCCGGACCAGATCCGGTTCGTCGCGCGGCACAGCGCGGCGCCGGTCGTGGTGCTCGGCGGGGAGAACGAACTGGTGCGCTGGCGGCCGGTGCTCGACGACCTCCCGGCGCTGCGGCACATCGTCGTGCTGGACGCGGCCGCGATCCCCGAAGGTGACGACCGCTTCCTCTCCTTCGCCGACCTCCGCGCCCGGGGCCGGGAAGCGCTTGCCGCCGACCCGGACGCCTTCGAGCGGTCGTGGCAGGAGATCAAGCCGGACGACCCGCTGTCGATGATCTACACGTCCGGCACCACCGGCGACCCCAAGGGCGTCGTGCTCTCCCACCGCAACGCGATCCACCAGGGGTACGCGGTCACCGAGCTGCACCACCCGCCGATGCACGCGACGAACATCGCGTACCTGCCGCTCGCGCACATCGCCGAGCGGGAGCTGTCGATCTACCTCCCGATCGTCTGGGCCGGGCACGTGCACACCCTCGCCGACCCGAGCGGGGTCGTCGGCGCGCTCGGCAAGGTGCACCCGCAGAGCTTCTTCGGCGTCCCGCGCGTGTGGGAGAAGATGGTCGCCGGGCTCAAGAACATGCTCGGCGGCGTGCCGGAAGACCGGCGCACCGCGCTGCTGCAGGCGAACGAGCTGCTGCAGCAGGGCTACAAGCTGCGCAGCGCCGGGCAGCCGGTGCCCGCGGAGCTGGCCGAGAAGATCCGGCAGACCGACGAGGCCGCGCTGGCGCCGGTGCGCGCGCTGCTCGGGCTGGACAAGGTGCTCGTCGCCTCCAGCGGCGCGGCCGCCCTCCCGGTGGAGATCATCTACTTCCTGGCCGGCCTCGGCCTCGAGATCTGCGAGGTCTGGGGCCTGTCCGAGACGACCGGCGCGGCGACGTCCAACTCCGGCTCTGACTTCCGCGCGGGCACGGTGGGCAAGCCCCTCGAAGGCGTCGAGGTGAAGGTGGCCGAGGACGGCGAGCTGCTGGTCCGCGGCCCGATCGTGTTCCTCGGCTACCTGCAGGAGGACGGCACGATCGCCGACGCCACCGACGCCGACGGCTGGCTGGCGACCGGCGACATCGGCACGATCGACGAAGACGGCTTCGTGACGATCACCGACCGCAAGAAGGAACTGATCATCACCTCGAGCGGCAAGAACATCGCGCCGACCCGGATCGAGGGCCTGCTCAAGGAGCACCCGCTGATCGGCCAGGCGGTCGCGATCGGCGACGACCGCCCGTACGTGACGGCCCTGATCGTCCTCGACGACGAGATCGCGCCGGGCTGGGCCGCGGCGAACGGCGTCGAAGCGTCGCCGGACGAGCTGGCGTCGCACCCGGCGGTGCGGGCCGAGCTGGAACGCGCGGTCGAGTCGGCCAACAGCAGGCTCGCCCGGATCGAGCAGATCAAGCGCTACCACGTGCTGCCGAAGACGTGGACGCCCGAATCCGGCGAGCTGACCCCGACGCTCAAGCTCAAGCGCCGGGTCATCAACAACCGCTATTCGGCCGACATCGAGGCCCTCTACGCCGCGGTCCGCGACCCCGAACCCGCCGCTGGCGCGTAGCCCCAAGCGCCCCAATGTGGCGTTGGTTGCGTCCAACGCACCCAATGTGGCGGGGGGGGGGGTGGGGGGGGCGC
>NZ_JBSGBK010000138.1:0-14440 GCF_053601215.1 Amycolatopsis sp. NPDC004772 | reverse complement strand
CCCCTCCGGGGGGGGTCCGTCCGCTTGGGGGGTGTCTGTGTCCGGCGGGCACCCCCCCCCCACCCCCCCCCACGACCGCGTCAGCCGAGTTCGGCCAGGAGCCAGGCGACCGTGTCCTTTTTGGACAGGAGGCGACCGTCTTCGTAGCGGGATTCGTAGTCCGGGAGCACCGCGCGGAGGGCGTCGGTGAGCGCCCGCACCTCGGGACTGCCAAGGTCGAGCCGGCCGCGGATGACGGCCGACGCGGCGAGCACCCGGGCCGCCGTCTCGGGACGGCCCTGCCGCTCGCGGATCATCGCCAGCAGCTCCACCGCCCCGGCCAGGTCCGGCATGTCGCCGCGCCGGTTCGTCGCCCGGATCGCGATCACCGCGTGCGGCTCGGCCTCGTCCGCGCGACCCTGGGCCAGCAGGAGCCGCGCCTCGAACGCGTGGATGAACTCGTCGCCGATGCCGCCGGGGAACCAGTCGTCGCCGCCCATCGCGGCGACGCGGTCGAGCAGCGCCCGCGCTTCGGCCAGCCGGCCCGTGCGCAGCAGCAGTTCGAGCCTGCCGAACATCAGGATGGCCCGGTGCTGCAGGTTCGTGATGCCTTCGCCGTAGCGTTCCGCGGCCTCCTGGTCGCGCCAGGCCCCTTCGAAGTCGCCGCTGCGTGCCCGCTCGACGGCCAGCCGCCACCAGTGCTGCACGGCGTCCTCGTACGACCGCAGCTCCATCGACAGCGCCAGGCCCTGCTGGTAGATCTCGATGGCCTTGGCGCTGTCGCCGTTCTGCGACAGCGAGTACGCCTTGAAGCTCAGCGTCATCGCGATGCCCCAGCGGTCGCCGACCGCTTCGAACCCGGCGTGCGCCAGGTCGCGGGCCCGGTCGGCGCCCTCGACGTCCCCCGCGTCGTCGAGCAGGAAGCTCTCCACCCAGTGCCCGCCGGCCCGGGTCCACGCGTCCGGGTGCTGCGCGGCCCGGCGCACCTCCCGGACGGCGATCTCCCGGTCCCCGCCCAGGAAGGCCAGCATCGGCAGGGCCACGGCGAGCCCCGGGTACCGGTCGACGGCGTTGCTCCGCACGCAGTCGTCGACCAGCCGGAGGATCTCGGGCTGGTCGGACCGGACCGGGATCGCGTCCATCAGGTAGCACAGCGCCTGGTAGGCGGCCAGCACCGCCGGCGGCAGCCGGTCGCCGAACTCGAGGGTCTCCCGGATCAGCGAGCCGATCCGGCCGCCCTGGCCGAGGATGGTGAGGTACCAGAACATCCCGTCCAGCAACGCGACCGCGTTGTCCACATCGGACATCTCGATGGCGCCGCGCAGGGCGGCGATCATGTTGGCGCTCTCGGCTTCGTACCGGTCGATCGCCCGCAGCTGGTCGGCCGTGCGCAGCGTCGGTTCGAGCCGCTGGGCGAGCTCGGCGTAGTAGCCCGCCATCGCCCGGCGCATCCGGTCGTGCTCGCCCGACTCCACCAGCCGCTCGGTGGCGTAGACCCGCAGCGTTTCGAGCATCCGGTACCGCGGCTCGCCGCCGCTGTCGACAGTGTCCACTATAGACTTTTCGACCAGGCTGCCGAGCACGTACGGCACGTCGGCGGCGGGCAGCAGTTCGTCGGCGCAGACGGCCTCGATCGGCGTCAGCTCCGCGCCACCGGCGAACACCGCCAGCCGCCGGGCCAGCACCAGCTCGGGCTCGGCCAGCAGCTCCCAGCTCCACTCGACGACCGCGCGCAGCGTCCGCTGCCTCGGCAGCGCCGTCCGGCTGCCCGAGGTGAGCAGCCGGAACCGGTCGCCGAGCCGGCCGGCGATCTGGGCCACCGTCATCGACCGCAGCCGCGCCGCGGCCAGCTCCAGGGCCAGCGGCATCCCGTCGAGCCGGCGGCAGATCTCGCCGACATGGTCCACAGTGGACTCATCGAGCACGAAGTCGGGGCGGACCGCGGCGGCCCGGTCGAGGAACAGCCGCGTCGAGTCGAGCTCGGCGGCCTCCGCGGGCGCGGCGCGTTCCGCGGGCACCGGCAGCGGGCCGAGCGGGCACAGCGCCTCCCCGGTGATGGCCAGCGGCTCGCGGCTGGTGGCCAGGATCCGCAGCCGCGGCGCCCGGTGCAGCAGCTCGTCGGCCAGCCGCGCGGCGGCGTCGACGACGTGCTCGCAGTTGTCCAGCACCAGCAGCGCTTCCTCGCCGCCGAGCACCTCGACGGCCTGGTCCACCGGCTCCGGCTGGCGGCGGTTGATCTCGGTCTCGGCGCGGATCTCCCGGACCTCCAGGGCGCCCAGCAGCGCGCCGGGGACGTCGTCGGGGTCGCGGACGCCGGCCAGCGCGGCGAACCAGACCCGGCCCCGCTGGTGGGCGGGGTGCCGCGACGCCGCCTCGGTGGCCAGCCGCGTCTTGCCGGCGCCGCCCGGCCCGGTCAGGGTGACCAGCCGGGCGCCGCCGAGCAGCTCGGCCAGCAGCTTGAGCTCGTCATCGCGGCCGATGAACGTGGTCAGCCGGGTGGGCAGCCGGTCGGCCACCGGCGACGGCGGCGCGAACTCCCCGCGCAGCGCGGCGACGTGGATCTCCTGCAGCTCGGCCGAGGGATCGACGCCGAGCTGGTCGGCGAGGGTGCGACGGAGCCCGGCGTAGACGGCCAGCGCTTCCGACTGCCGCCCGGCCGCGCACAGAGCGCGGATCCGCAGGCCGGCGAGCCGTTCGCGCAGCGGATCGGCATCGGCGGCCGCGGTCAGGTCGGCGAGCACCCCGGCGTGCCGGCCCAGCCGGATCAGGGCGTCGAAGCGGTCCTCGGCCGCCTCGGCCCGCAGGTCGGTGAGCCGCCGCGCCGGCGCGGACGCGAAGGGCGCGTCGAGGACGTCGGCAAGCGCGGGACCCTGCCAGAGCGCGAGGGCCTCGGTGAGCAGGTCGGCAGCGCGGACGTCCCGGCCCGCAGCCAGCTCACGGCGTCCCTCGGCGGCGAGCCGTTCGAACCGTTCGGCATCGACGTCCCCGGCGTTCACCGCGAGCCGGTACCCGCCAGGCCCGGATTCGACGGCCACGGGCAGGGCCTTCCGCAGCCGCGAGACCAGCGACTGCAGGGCATTGGCCGCGTCGGCGGGCGGTTCGGCCCCCCAGAGCCCATCGACGAGCGCATCGGCGGCGACCGCGCGCCCGGCGTCCAGAGCGAGCCTGGCCAGGAGCATGCGAAGCCGAGCACCCCCGACGTCGATCGGCGTGCCATCGTCTTCCGCCGCCCGCAGCGGGCCCAGCAGCGCAACGCGCATGCGTCCAGCTTTCCAGACGGCGGGCCGGGGTGGGTCCGGCGGCGCCCAATGCCCGGCCCGGGGTTGCGCTGGACGGGCGCCCGGCTCGGCGCGGCGGCGGCCCCGAAGCCCCGCCGCGCCCGAGCGGCCGCGGGCCGACGTCAGGGAGGGCCGACGGAAGTGCTGATTATCCGGACAAATACGACACGCTTCCCCGGATCACCCGTTCGTGGCGATACGTTGCCGACGAGGCCCATCCGCACACGGACAGGAGCGTTCATGAGGGGACAGAAACCGGTTGTGGTGGCGGCCGCCGTGGTCGCCAGTCTCTGCCTCGGCACCGGTGTCGCCGCCGCGGGCGATGGCTGGGGTGCGCCGAAGCCCGGCAGCGATGGCGCCGGCGACAGCTACTACCCGCAGGACGGCAACGGTGGCTACGACGTCGCCGACTACAACCTGAAGGTCACCTACGACCCGGCGTCGCACCAGCTCACCGGGAACCAGGACATCGCCGCGCGGGCGACGCAGGCGCTCAGCTCGTTCAATTTGGACTTCAAGGGCCTGACCGTCGACTCGGTCAAGGTCGACGGCCGGGACGCGAAGTTCAGCCGGACCGGCGATCACGAGCTGGTCGTCACGCCGTCGCGCGCGCTGTGGCGGGGTCAGCACTTCAAGGTGAAAATCGCCTACCACGGCGTGCCCGCGCCGATCAGCGATCCGTCGCTCGGCAACAACGGCTGGCAGTTCGCCCAGGCGGGCGGTGCGTTCGTCGCCGGCGAGCCGCGGTCGGCCACGACCTGGTACCCGGTCAACGACACGCCGCTCGACAAGGCCACCTTCCACCTCGCGATCACCGTTCCCGACGAGTGGGGCGTGATCGCCAACGGCCGCGAGAAGCCGTCGATCAAGACGCCGAACGGCACCACGCACGTCTGGGCCGAAGAGACGCCGATCGTGCCGTACATGACGACCGTCGCGATCGACAAGTGGACCTTCGACCGCCAGAAGCGCAAGGACGGGACCCCGATCGTCAGCGCGTTCGCGCCCGGCGTCCCCGACTCGACGAAGCAGGCCGAGGCCCGGCTGCCGGAGATCCTCGACTTCCTCGAGTCGAAGTTCGGCAAGTACCCGATCGACGCGGCGGGCGGCATCTTCCTCAACGAGCAGATCGGCTTCTCGCTGGAGACGATGAGCCGGCCGATCTACTCGGCGGGCTGGGCGGGCACGGTCCCGACGATCGTCCACGAGAACGCCCACCAGTGGTACGGCGACTCGGTGGCGGTCGCGCACTGGCGCGACGTCTGCCTCAACGAGTGCTTCGCCTCCTACGCCACCTGGCTGTGGGACGAGGCGAAGGAGGGCGTCGACCTGAACGCCCAGTACGCGAACGACGTCAAGACGGCGTCGGCGCGGCTGTGGAACGGCAAGCTCTACGACATGGGTCAGGGCAACGAGTTCACGTACGTGTACTCGAAGGGCCCGATGATGCTGCACGCGCTGCGCAACTACATCGGTGAGCAGGCGTTTTCCTGGGTCCTGAAGACCTGGCCGTCGCTGCACCGCGACGGGAACGCGAGCGTGCAGGAGTTCCAGCGGTTCACCGAATTCGCGGCGCACCGGAGCCTCCAGGGCTTCTTCGACGCGTGGGTGTACGGCAGCGGCAAGCCCGCCGACCAGTACCTCTACCCGGGTGGGCTCAAGCCCGCCGCCTGAGCGCCGGTCGTCGAGGCCACCCTGCGGACGTAGGGTGGCCTCGACGCTTTCGCTTCGGGGAGGACGGTATGGCCAGGGTGCTGATGACGGGGTTCGCGCCGTTCGGCGGCGAGTCGGTCAACCCGTCCTGGCAGGCGGTTTCGCTGGTGGCCGCCCGCCGGGACGACGTCGCGGCGGTGGAACTGCCGTGCGAGTTCGAGACATCCCTGCCCGCGCTGCGGCGGACGCTGGCGGAACACCGGCCGTCGCTGGTCGTCTGCACCGGCCAGGCGGGCGGCCGGGCCGAGGTGACCCCGGAGCGCGTGGCGATCAACCTGATCGACGCCCGCATCCCGGACAACGCGGGCGCCCAGCCCCTGGACGCCCCGGTGGTCCCGGACGGCCCGGCGGCGTACTTCTCGACGTTGCCGGTGAAGGCCTGCGTGGCGGCGATCCGCGAGGCCGGCGTACCGGCGTCGGTGTCCCACACCGCCGGGACGTACGTGTGCAACCAGGTCTTCTACGGCTTGATGCACCTGCTGGCCACGGAGTTCCCCGGCGTACGCGGCGGCTTCGTGCACGTTCCGTTCAGCCCGGAGCAGGTCGCGGCTTCGGGAAAGGCCGAGGCATCACTGGGCGTGGACCGGATCGCCGACGCGCTGGAAGCCTTGGCGGACACGGCGTTGCGCGTGACGGAGGACTTGGCGGTCAGCGCGGGCGCGGAGCACTAACCGCCGCGGCCGGTGAGTTCGACGAAGGCCGCGGGGCCCGGGACGTTGTGGTGGATCGTCAGGTCCGTGACCCGGTCGCCGCTCCAGGCCGGCGTGAAGGTGACCAGCAGCGTGCACCGGCGGCCCGGCTCGACGTCGTGGCCGACGCACGCGCTCGCGTCCACCGTGAAGTCCTTGCTGTCCAGCTCGATCCCGCTGACCCGCAACGCGCTCGCGCCGACGCTGCGGACCGCCACCACGCAGGTCGTCGTCGTGTGCACCGGGGTCTCGGGGCAGGTGACCGACTCCGGGACGATCACCCGCGGCTCCGCGGCCACCTCCGGCACGCCCGGGAACGTCGCCGGGCGGCCGCGCACCAGGTCGAGGACGGTCACCCCGGTGACCGTCAGGACCAGCGCGCCCGTCGCCAGCAGGACGATCGCGATCGCCTTGATGCCGCGGGCACTGCCGTCCTTGGCGGTGAACCCGCCCGCCGCCAGGACCGTGACCACGAGCGTGGAGATCAGCGTCGCGTCCGGGCCCGCCCCGATCGCCGCCGGGACGAGCGTGCCGAGCAGCGACGCCCCGACCGTGACCGCGAATCCCGTCCAGGAGAAGCGTTTCGCCTCGCGCAGCTGACGCCGCACGGTGGGCGCCCGGGGTTTCGTGACTGTGCTCATGCAGGTAGGAGCGTCGAGACCACCCGGCACGGACGACATTCCCCCGTTCGGCGGTACGGCGAGCCGTCCGTGATCTGACGCACACCGCCGGCAAACCTCCCTGCCGGGTGATCGAACGGTGTTTACATGTCCGGAACGCGCAGCCGAAGAAGAGGTGAGTGATGATCGGATTCGAGACCGACCTGCAGGACCTGCGGGACTCGGCCCGAGCCCTCCAGGGAGCGGCCGACGCCGCGGAAGCCGCGTCGAACGGCCTGCGCGGCACCGACGTCCCCGTCAAGTCGGAGGGCGGCGGGTTCTTCGGCGGCCTCGGCGCGATGTTCCCGGCGGACAACGCCTTCGGCCGCACGCTCGGCATGCCGGCCGTCGCCGCGGCCTACAACGACCACCTGGCGAAGATCCGGAAGCTGGTCGCGCAGCTGCACCAGACCACGGCGGACACCAGCCACGCGCTGATGCGGGTCGCGGAGCTGTACGAGAAGGCCGACGAGGACTCGAAGCAGCGCGTCAACCGCGCGGCCGCCGGCCTGGAGGGGAACTGACGTGGACGGCTACTTCGACACCGGGCTCGACGCCCAGCCGATGTCGGGTGGCGACGACCGCCGCACCGAGCTCCTGGACGGCGTCTCCGAGGACCTGAAGCAGGGCGCGACCGACGCCCTCGACGCGCTGGAAATCCTGCGGATGACCGACTGGATCTTCGGCCTGGGCCCCGGCGACGACGGCTTCCGGAAGATGCAGGACGACGTCGCCGCCATCTACCGCGAGTTCTCCGACGCCGACATCGACCACGAGTCGGCCGAGGGCCTGCAGAGCCTGATCATGCGGCACGACGCCGTCTGGAAGGCGCTGCAGCGCGACTCCGGCCCGAAGCTCGACGACGCCCGGCAGTTCCTCGACGTCTGGCGCGGTTCCGCGGCCAACGCCGTCAAGGCCTACCTCAACGAGCTCGCGGACACCTTCACCGAGGTCGAAACCAAGATCACCATCCTGGAGAGCGACATCGTCGCCGCGCGCGAAGCCATCGCATCGGCCCGGCAGGACCTCAGCAACCTCGGTTCCACGTTCAAGAGCACGGCGGAGGACTACCAGAAGTCGCAGGAGCGCAAGCGCGAAGCGGCCATGTCGAAGGTGTTGGCGGCGACGTTCGCGGGCGCGGTCACCGGGCTGCTCACCGTGGCCACCGCCGGCGCGGGCGCCGCGGCGGGCGCGACGATCTTCACCATGGCCAACGGCGCGATCGTCGCCGGGAACGCCGCCGGCGGCGCGATCACCGCGGTCGTGGCGAACCAGGCGGAGATCACCGGTGACAACGGGTTCGACCTGTACCAGAGCTTCCTCGACAGCGCGGGCAAGATCCGCGACGGCGCCGGCGACGCCGCGCAGAAGCTGGCGGACCGCATCGGCGACGAAGCCGTCGACCTGCCGAAGATCCCCGACGCGCCGGACGTCAGCCCCGGCTCGAGCTTCGACCCGGACAACTTCGAAACCGACCGCACGTCAAGGCGGACCGAGAAGAACGTCCGCGACGCGAACGTCGACATCGCCCCCGACGGCCAGGTGTCCAGCGGCGCCACCCACGCCGGGAGGCTGGATGGCTGACGGCCCGGACCGCGACGCCCTCCTGGCGGAACTGTCCGCGCTGTCGGCGACGGCGACGTCCGCCGACGGCGCGGTTTCGCTGTCGGTCAACACCGACGGTGTGCTGACCCGGCTGCGGCTCACCGACGCCGTCTCCGGGATGTCGCCGACGGAGATCGCGGACGCCGTCCTGCGCACGTACGTCGAGGCCCAGCGCGAGTCGGCGAAGCGGACCGGGCAGCTGCTGGCGCCGCTGGGCAGCGGCGGTTACCTGATGGACCGGCTGCGCTGGCGGGTGCAGTTCGAGCCGGAGCCGGTCCCGCTCGCCGCGCCGGCGCCGTCCGCCCCGGTGGCCGAGCCGGACGGCAAGGTGCTCAAGGACCGGTCGTCGGACGCCCCGGCCGAGCCGCCGCCGGCCGGGCCGGTCGCCGACGACGACTGGTACGGCCGCGGCATGCGGCTCGACCGGGCCTGGTGACTCAGGCCGGCTTGACCTGGCTGGAGAAGCCGGCGATCAGGTCCTCGAGGCGGCGGGGTTCTTCCGTGAGGTAGATCGCGGCCACCCGGCGCTCGGCCACGCCGAAAAGCACGATCGACGACTTCTTGTCGGCACTGGCGACGTACTCGCCGTGCAGCCCGCCGCCGTCCCAGGTGCCGCGGCCGGCGGGCGTCAGCTTCGTGTTCACCTCGATGTATTCGGTGGTCACGCCCTGGTAGTAGCTGACACTGCCGCCCGTGAAGGCGCAGATGACCGAGAGCTGGGCGCCCAGCAGCTGGGCGAAGTGGCCGTTGTCCTTGCAGGTGCTCCGGTCCGGGACGGAACCGGCCAGCAAGCGCAGGCACGGGGTGAAGCCGGCCCGGTCGCGCTCGGTCGTCTGCGTGCAGTCCGCCGCGGCCCGCGCGGTCCCATCGCGGATGACGAACACGACGACGGTGGCCACCACCGCGGCGACCAGGAGCACGGCGAGCGCGAGGAACCAGGGCTTGCGCTTCCGGCGCGGTTCCGGTGGCGGCGCCGGCCGCGGTGGCACTGCCTGCTGTTGCCAGGGTTGCGGCCGCGGCGGCGTCACCGGCGGGCGGACGGGTGCGAACGCGGGCACGGTGAGGTCGCTGGTGGTGCCGAGCGGAACGTGGTGGAGTCCGAACGCGACGGCCGTTTCGGGCTGGTCCTGCGTGGTCGGCGTGACGCCGAGCTGCCGTCCGAGCAGGGTGGCCAGCAGCGGCATCCGGCTCGGGCCGCCGACGAGGTAGACGCCGGCGAGCTGCGCGGGCGTGAGCCGGGCGCGCCGGATGGTGGCACCGAGCAGCTCGGCGCTGCGCAGCAGGCTGGGCCGCACGAGCGCTTCGAGCTCGTCCCGGCTGACCAGGACGTCGCCGAACGGCTAGGGCATCGGCACGTGGGTCTGCGCGTGCCGCGAGAGGCTTTCCTTGGCGTCCCGGACATCCTGCAGCAGCGCCCGCCGCGTCCGGCGGTCGGCGGTGGTCTGCGGGCGCAGGAGGCGTTGCCACTGCGCGGGATCGGCGTGCGACACCTCGCGTCCGATGTGGACGAGCAGCGCCTGGTCGATGTCGAGGCTGCCGAGGTCGGGCAGGCCGTCCTCGGCGAGCACGGTGAAGCCCTGCTGGGTGACCCCGACGACGGCGCAGTCGAAGGTGCCGGCCCCGAGGTCGTAGACGCCGATGGGGCCGCCGCCCCGCCGCCCGAGACTGGCGTAGTGCGCCGCGGCGGCCACGGGTTCGGGGATCAGCCGCACATCGGCGAGCCGCGCTTGCGCGGCGGCGTCCCGCAGCACGTCCTGCCGGTCGGCGCCCCAGCCGGCGGGGTGCGAGATCCGGGTCTGCGCGGGCGGGCGGCCGAGCTGCCGTTCGGCTTCCTCGCCCATCCGCCGCAGGACGGCGGCGAAGGCATCGGCGATCGGGACGTCGACGTCGCCGAGCCTGATGGCGCCTTCGTCGATCCGCCGTTTGGGGTTCGGTTCGAACCGGCTGGGATCGAGCCGCGCCCGCCGCTCGGCATCCTGGCCGACGACGAGCAGGCCGTCATCGTTGACGTAGACGGCGGAGGACATGGTGACCGACCCGTCGACCTCGATCGCCCGGGGCCCCCGCCCGAAGGCGGAGAGCACACCGACCGTGCTCGAAGTCCCGAAGTCGATCGAGAGCACGTCCACGCGGATTCCCCTCCCAAGGTCCGCGGGCATCGTCTCACGGGCCCGAGGGGTGGCTCCGATCAGGCAGAGTCCCGCTGAGCGGCCGAAACGTGACGTCGTGGTCCTCGAATTCGGCGACCACCCGCATGCGGCCGCCAAGGGCCGTGATGTAGCGGCCACGGCCGCCCGAGGCGCGGGGGCGCTTGGGTCCGGGAACGCCGAAGGGCGGCTCCCCACTGGGGGAACCGCCCTCCTGGCGCGCTAAGCGACGATCACTCGCCTTCGGCTTCGCCGCCCTGCTCCTCGTGGCCCGCGCCGATGCTCACCGGCGGGGCGTCCGGGATGGACGACGGGCGACGCTCGCCGCGGAAGGTGAAGCGCGCCTGGTCGTCCTTGTCCTCCGGGTTGCCGCTCCAGCCTTCGACGTCGACCAGGATGATCTGACCCGGCTCGACCTCGCCGAACAGGATCTTCTCCGACAGCTGGTCCTCGATCTCGCGCTGGATCGTGCGGCGCAGCGGCCGCGCGCCCAGCACCGGGTCGAAGCCGCGCTTGGCCAGCAGCGACTTCGCCTTGGCCGTGAGCTCCAGCTCCATGTCCTTGGCCTTGAGCTGGGTCTCGACCCGGCCGATCATCAGGTCGACCATCATGATGATCTGTTCCTGCGTCAGCTGGTGGAACACGATGATGTCATCGATCCGGTTCAGGAACTCCGGGCGGAAATGCTTCTTCATTTCCTCGTTGACCTTCTGCTTCATCTTCTCGTACCGGGTGCCGGTGTCGTTGGACCCGGCGAACCCGAGCGAGACGGACTTCGAGATGTCCGACGTGCCCAGGTTGGACGTGAAGATGAGGACCGTGTTCTTGAAGTCGACCGTGCGGCCCTGACCGTCGGTCAGGCGGCCGTCCTCCAGCACCTGCAGGAGCGTGTTGTAGATCTCCTGGTGCGCCTTCTCGATCTCGTCGAACAGCACGACCGAGAACGGCTTGCGCCGCACCTTCTCGGTCAGCTGCCCGCCCTCTTCGTAGCCGACGTAGCCCGGAGGGGCACCGAAGAGCCGTGAAGCGGTGTAGCGGTCGTGGAACTCACCCATGTCGATCTGGATGAGCGCGTCGTCCTCGCCGAACAGGAACGAGGCCAGCGCCTTCGACAGCTCGGTCTTACCGACACCGGACGGGCCGGCGAAGATGAACGAGCCCGACGGGCGCTTCGGGTCCTTCAGGCCCGCCCGCGTGCGGCGGATCGCCTGCGAGACGGCCTTGACCGCGTCCTCCTGGCCGATGATGCGCTTGTGGAGCTCTTCCTCCATGCGCAGCAGCCGGGTGGTCTCCTCCTCGGTCAGCTTGAACACCGGGATGCCGGTCCAGTTGGCCAGCACCTCCGCGATCTGCTCGTCGTCGACCTCGGCGACGACGTCGAGGTCGCCGTCCTTCCACTGCTTCTCCCGCTCGCCCTTCTGGCCGAGGAGGGTCTTCTCCTCGTCACGCAGGCGGGCGGCCCGCTCGAAGTCCTGCGCGTCGATCGCGGATTCCTTGTCGCGGCGGACGTTCGCGATCTTCTCGTCGAACTCGCGCAGGTCCGGCGGCGCGGTCATCCGGCGGATGCGCATCCGGGCGCCGGCCTCGTCGATCAGGTCGATCGCCTTGTCCGGGAGGAACCGGTCGTTGATGTACCGGTCCGCCAGGGTGGCGGCGGCGACCAGCGCCGAGTCGGTGATCGAGACGCGGTGGTGCGCCTCGTACCGGTCGCGCAGGCCCTTGAGGATCTCGATCGTGTGCTCCAGCGACGGCTCGCCGACCTGGATCGGCTGGAACCGGCGCTCGAGGGCGGCGTCCTTCTCGATGTACTTGCGGTACTCCTCGAGCGTGGTCGCGCCGATCGTCTGCAGCTCACCGCGGGCGAGCATCGGCTTCAGGATCGAAGCCGCGTCGATCGCGCCCTCGGCGGCACCCGCCCCGACCAGCGTGTGCAGCTCGTCGATGAACAGGATGATGTCGCCGCGGGTCTTGATCTCCTTGAGCACCTTCTTCAGGCGCTCTTCGAAGTCACCGCGGTAGCGGGAGCCGGCGACCAGGGACCCCAGGTCCAGCGTGTAGAGCTGCTTGTCCTTGAGCGTCTCGGGCACCTCGCCCTTGACGATGCTCTGCGCGAGGCCTTCGACGACGGCGGTCTTGCCGACGCCGGGCTCGCCGATGAGCACCGGGTTGTTCTTGGTGCGGCGGGACAGCACCTGCATGACCCGCTCGATCTCCTTGCCGCGCCCGATGACCGGGTCGAGCTTGCCCTCGCGGGCGAGCACGGTCATGTTGCGGCCGAACTGGTCCAGGACCAGCGAAGACGACGGGGTGCCCTCACCGCGGCCGGAACCGGTTTCGGTGGACTCCTTGCCGCCCTGGTAGCCCGAGAGCAGCTGCAGCACCTGCTGGCGGACCCGGTTGAGGTCCGCTCCCAGCTTGACCAGGACCTGCGCGGCGACGCCCTCGCCCTCGCGGATCAGGCCGAGCAGGATGTGCTCGGTGCCGATGTAGTTGTGGCCGAGCTGCAGCGCCTCGCGCAGCGACAGCTCCAGCACCTTCTTGGCGCGCGGCGTGAACGGGATGTGCCCGCTCGGCGCCTGCTGGCCCTGGCCGATGATCTCCTCGACCTGCTGGCGCACGCCCTCCAGGGCGATGCCCAGCGACTCCAGCGCCTTGGCGGCGACACCCTCACCCTCGTGGATCAGACCCAGGAGGATGTGCTCGGTGCCGATGTAGTTGTGGTTGAGCATCCTGGCCTCTTCTTGAGCCAGGACGACCACCCGCCTCGCGCGGTCGGTGAACCTCTCAAACATGTGCACTCCCTCGACTGCTGCGCCGGCGGCCCGTTTCCATCGTGCTTTCACCGCGATGGATTCAGCACCGTGAGACCACTCTAGTAGCCAAGCCGTCGCGCTGGCGTACCACTACGGCTCTCGGCGGTCGTTTCCGCACCCGGACGTGGCATCTCCCGGGTGCTCCCATCATCAGGTTGCCCTGCACCTTTACGTCAAGCACAACGTGCGGAGCGCCATCCGGATTCCGCCATCCGCGCGGTGTCCGCTCACCGCGAACAGTCCGCAAGCTGGGAGTACCCCACCCGATTGGCGGAGCTCCCGGAAGTCTGTAAGGTTAGGCACGCCTAATCAACTACGCGTCCGAGGAGGTCCGCGGTTGAACCAGCAGCGGTCCTTCCGTGACGCACGCGAGGTCGGCGACGGCCTCGCGTCGTCGTTGCGGCGCCTCGCGGGCCTGCAGGAACGCACCGAGCTGCGCAGCGACGTCCCGGCGGGCTGGATCCGCTGTTCGGAGCTGCTGGAGACGTCCGCGCACTTCGGCGAATGGCGTGGCTTGCTGGGCGACTGGCTGGTCCGGGAGCACTCCGCGGCCCCGGACCGCACGACGGCCAGCTGGGTGCTGACCTGGTATCTGCACGTCCCGGCGTACGTCGGCGCGCTGCTGTGGCACCACGAGCGCCGGGTGCCCTCCCTCGCGCCGGCGGAGCTGGCGTTCCGGTTGTCGGACGACCGCCCCCACCCGGACGGCATGGCCCTGCTGGGTGACGCGTTCCACTGCCTCCCGACGGACCCGGGCTCGGCCCGCCCGGAGGCCACGGTGGTCCGCGACGAGCGAGCCCTGGCGGCGGTCCTGCGGGCGCGCTACCTGGCGCACGCGGCGAAGTTCGTGCGGGTGTACGCGCCGGTGAGCAGACTGGGCCGCCGCACCCTCTGGGCGGCGGCGACGGACGCGCTGGAGAACTCCCTGTGGTGGGCGGGCCGCCAGGGCGGAACACCGGAAGCCGAGGGCGCGGGGGTAGCGGACGCGGCGTTGGTGCTGGACGAGCGGTACCCACCGCTGACGTCGGCATCGACGCTGCGGCTGGAGGAGGGGCCGGAAGGCCACCGCGAGTGGACGCGGCGGCGGGAGAGCTGCTGCTTTTCGTACTTGCTGCCGTCGTCAGCGGAGTGCGACGGCTGTCCGCGCACCTGCTCGCGGTAGCCCTGTCTCCCCAGGTAGGGCGGGACTGCGGTCTGCTGGCTGGTCTCTGCCCGGGGGTGCAGGTGACTTCGGGCGGGTCGTCCGGTGAGCGGCCCGCCACCCCGAAGCCGTGATTGTCACTACGGCCAGTGGTACCGCGTCAAGGCGGGAAAGCGTGCCTTGACCCGGCACCACCGGCCGTGTTCGGGCTTCGGATCGGAGTGGCGGGGCAGGTCTGGGCTGGGTGCCGGTTTGGGCGTCCGCGTCTCGTTCGGGCCGGTGAAATGTCCGGCCTGAAGGGCGCTCCGACTTCCGCGGAGCCCCCGCCGCTCCCAGGCAGGGTTCCGGCAAAGTCGTTTGTGCTGGTCAAGGGAGTATTCCGTAGAGTGTGAGCGGTCGCGAGGTGTCGCGAGCGA
>NZ_JBSGBK010000137.1:0-14443 GCF_053601215.1 Amycolatopsis sp. NPDC004772 | reverse complement strand
CGAACGCCACATTGGGTGCGTCTGACGCACCGAACGCCACATTGGGGCGCTTGGGGCCGGTGATCCTTTTGCCGCTTTCGGTGTGATCCGCGACACCGTACCGTGGCTGGGTGACCACCGGGCCGGCCGAAGAGGACACGCCGGCGGCGATCGCCGCCGAGCACGACGAGGAACGGCCGGCGCGCACGCTCTCCCGGGTCCCGGACCGCGTCGTCTACTTCGTCGCCCTCGCGGTCGCGGTCCTGGTGCTCAAGCAGGTGTTCTTCCCGTTCGCCAAGGGCAACCAGTTCTACCTGGTGCTCTTCCTCGGCGTGACGCTCCCGCTGGTCTTCCTGTGCTACCGCCCGCGGCTGCGCGGCCGCGACGACCCCGGCCGGACCGACTGGGCGCTCGCCGTCCTGGCGCTCGCCGTCGGCCTGTACCCGGTGCTCGTGGGCTACGACGACTTCCTGAACCGCCAGGGCATCCTCTCCCCGCTCGACATCGTCGCCGGCGCGCTCCTGCTGCTCCTGGTCCTCGAAGCCACCCGCCGCACGACCGGGCTGGTCCTGCCGATCGTCTGCCTGCTCTTCCTCGCCTACGCCTACTACGGCGGCTTCCTCCCGCAGAACTGGGGCATCGCCCACGCGGGCATCGACTTCAGCCAGATCGTCAACGCGCTCTTCAACGACGCCAGCGGGTTCTACGGCACTCCCCTGGACGTCGCGGCGAGCTACATCGTGCTGTTCACCCTCTACGGCGCGGTGCTCAACGCCTCCGGCGCCGGCCAGTTCTTCGTGGACATCTCCTTCGCCGCGTTCCGGAAGTCGCGGACGGCGCCGGGCCGGACCACCGTGCTCTCGGGCTTCCTGCTCGGCACGGTGTCGGGTTCGGGCACCGCGACCGCCGTCAGCCTCGGCTCGATCACCTGGCCGATCCTCAAGAAAGCGCGTTACCCCAAGGAAAACGCGGGCGGGCTGCTCGCGGCGGCCGGCATCGGGGCCATCCTCTCGCCGCCGACGCTGGGCGCGGCCGCGTTCATCATCGCCGAGTACCTCCAGACGTCGTACCTGAAGGTGCTGGTCTGGGCGACCGTCCCGACGCTGCTCTACTACCTCGGCATCGTGTTCGCGATGGAGGCCGACGCGCGGCGGTTCAAGGCCGAAGCCGTCGACGTGCCGCACGACGATCCGTGGAAACTGCTGCTGCGCGGCGGTTACCACTTCCTGTCGCTGGCGATCATCGTCGTCTTCCTCGCCCTCGACATCCCGCCGTTCGCCGCGGTCGTCTACGCCACCGGGGTCGCCGCGCTGTTCGCGTTGATCGCCCGGCGCCGGGACGTGCGCGGCTGGGCGAAGGACATGGTCGACGCGCTGTCGGCCGGCGTGCGCGGCGCGCTGCCGGTGATCGCGGTGTGCGCGGCCGCGGGCGTGATCACCTCGACCATCACCAAGACCGGGCTCGGCCTCGAACTCGCCGACGCGCTGGTGGAACTGGCCGGCGTGCTCACCGACAACGGCACGGTGATCCTCATCCTGACCGTGCTGCTCTCGGCGATCGCCGTCGGCGTGCTCGGCCTCGCGGTGCCGGTCACCGCCAGCTTCATCATCGCCTGGGTGGTGATCGGCCCGGCCCTGGAGACGCTCGGCGTGGCCGACGCCGAGCGCGCGATGTTCATCTTCTACTACGCCGTGCTGTCAGAGGTCACGCCGCCGACGGCGCTCGCCGCGGTCGCTTCGGCGGCGATCACCGGCGGCTCGGTGCTCGGCACCATGTGGCAGTGCTGGAAGTACACGCTCCCGGCGTTCCTGGTGCCGATCGCCTTCGTGCTCACCGACAACGGCGCCGCGCTGCTGCTGGAGTCCGACGTGCTCACCGTGCTGTGGGTGGCGGCGGTGTCCGCGCTCGCCGTCGCCGCGCTGGCGGTGGTCACCGGCGGCTGGCTCTTCGGGCCGGTCAGCCTCCCGGTGCGGCTGTTGTTCGTCCCCGCCGCTCTCTGCCTGCTCTACCTGGAGCCGGTGCCGATCGCGATCGGTGCCGCGTGCGGGGCCGCCGCGCTGCTCACCCATGCCGTGATCAAGAGGAGGACAGCATGAAACGCGCAGTTGCCGCCGTGGCGGTGCTCGCTCTGGCCGTCACCGGCTGCGGCGGGAAACAACAGACCGACCAGTCCGCACCGGGTGGGACGCAGTCCTGCGAGGCGGGCGAGGGCCGGATCACCATCGCCACCGGCAACAGCGGCGGCGTGTACTACGTGCTGGGCGGCGGGCTGGCGCAGCTGATCAGCAACACCACGAAGCTGCGCGCGACGGCCGCGGAAACCGGCGCGTCGGTGCAGAACATCCAGCAGCTGGTGGCCGGCAACTACGACGTCGCGTTCTCGCTGGCCGACACCGCGGCGGACGCCGTCAACGGCAAGGGGTCCTTCGACGGCAAGCCGCAGAAGATCCAGGCCCTGTCCCGGATCTACCCGAACTCGACGCAGGTGCTGGTGCGCACGGACGCCGGGATCGACAGCGTCGCGGACATGAAGGGCAAGCGGATCTCGACCGGCTCCCCGAAGTCCGGCACCGAGGTGATCGCGAACCGCCTCCTCCAGGCGGCCGGCCTCAAGCCCGACACCGACGTCCAGGCCCAGCGGCTCGACCTGGCCAAGACGGCGGACGGCATGAAGGCGGGGACGCTCGACGGGCTCGTCTGGTCCGGCGGCCTGCCCACCGCGCAGATCACCGACATCACCACGGCGTTGAAGGACAAGGTGAAGTTCCTCGACATCACGCCGCAGCTGCCCGCGCTGAAGAAGGTGAACCCGGTCTACGACCAGGCCGTGATCCCTGCGGCGGCGTACGGGCAGCCCGCGGACGTGCCGACGGTCGTGGTGCCGAACCTGCTGCTGGTGCGCGACGACTTCCCGGCGGGCAACGCGTGCGCGATCACCAAGCTGATCTTCGACAAGCAGGCGGAGCTGGCGAAGGTGCACCCGGCGGCGAAGGAGATTTCGAAGCAGCTGGCGACCCAGACCGACCCGGTCCCGCTGCACCCGGGTGCGAAGCAAGCCCTCGGCTAGGGTCGGCGGGGTGCAGGACTACCTCGAAGCGGCGGTCCGCGACGTCCTGACGGCGCCCGAGGCACGCGTCGACGACCAGGTGGGGTACGCGGCCCTGCTGCTCGCGGCCTCCGGCGCCCTCGACGAGGCCGATCGGCTGGTCACGCAGTGGCAGGCCCGCACCGAACGGCCGGTGACCGCGCTGGCCGCGGACCCGGTGCGCGCGCGGGCGTGGGCGATGCTGTTCGAGGCGCGGGGCGCGCGTCCGGCTTGGGCGGAGGGCCTGCCGCCGCTCGACCTCGACGCGGAAGAACGCGCGCACACGGCGTCGTTGCGTCGCCCGGTGTCCGACCTCGAAGGCGTGCTGCCGCCCGGCCCGGTCGCCGAGGTGGTGAAGCAGGTCGCGCCGGCGCGCCCGGACCGGGTGCGAACCGCCCTCGCCGACGGTGACCTGGAGCTTTGGGCCTCGCTCGCCGGGCCACACCCGGACGTCGCCACGCTGGCGGCGACGCGGGCGTTGGCGCCGGCGCTGGTGGCGGGCGCGGACCCGCTCGGGCTGCGCGAGTGGGCGCCGGCGTGCGCGGGTGCGCTGGTCGCGGCGCTGCACGAGCGGTACCCACCGGAGCCCGGCACCTGGCCGGAACTGATCGCGGAGATCTTGCGCCTGCGCGGCGGCACGGCACCACCTCCGGCGTCGGACGCGGCGATCCGCTCGGCGGAGCTGCGGCTGGGCGCCGAGCTGCCCGCCGACCACCGCGAATTCCTTCGCACCTGCGACGGCCTGCCCGCCGACGTGGTCTTCCCCCGCCTCCTCGGTACGGCGGACCTGCGGGCCGAGAACGGCGTCGTGATCCTGTCCGACCCCGCGGTGCTGCTTCTCTCGGCCGGGCACGTCGTCGAAGTCGACCCGGTCCTGGGCACGACGGTCCACGCGTCCTTCCGCGCGGCGCTCGTCAACCACGCCGCGCTGCTGGCCCAGGCAGGCTAGGTTGGGCGCGGTGACCATCCTCACCGCGGAGAAGATCACCCCGGAGAACGTCGCCGCGGCGTGCCAGCTGGCCGTCGAACCCCATCAGAAGGCCTTCGTGGCCCCGGTCGCCGTCTCGCTCGCCGAAGCGTACACGCAGCCGGAAGTCGCCTGGCCGCGGCTGATCCTGGCCGACGGCGAACCGGCGGCGTTCGTGATGGGCGGCTTCAACCCGGACGCCGAGTTGGACTTCTTCCGCTGCGGGATCTGGCGGCTGAACGTCGGCGCGGGCGTGCAGGGCCGCGGCTACGGCCGGTTCGCCGTCGAGACCGTCCTCGAAGAAGCACGAAGACGGGGCAACACCAGCGCGACCGTGCTGTGGATCCCGGCCGAGGGCGGCCCGGAGCAGTTCTACCTCAAACTCGGCTTCAAGCCGACCGGCCAGACCTTCAACGGCGAGGTCGTCGGCCGGATCGACCTCTAGACCTGGCCGCGCTTCTTCCGCTCGGTGTACTCGCGCATCCGCTTCGGGTAACCCACCCGGGCGACCTCGTACACCGGGATCGACCGGCGGTGGCCGAACTGCTGCGCCGCCTCCAGGCTGCCGATCCGCCGCCGCGTCCACTCTCCGTCATGGGCGATCAACACCACAGTGGTCTCCGTGACGTTGGTCTTCGGCTCCACGAACGCCTCCACACCTCGCCTCGTGGCCGCCCACTCGTCGAGGTGGCGGGTGTCCTCGGAGCTGGCTTTCCGCAGCGTACCGGCCCGTTGCCCACCCTTGGCCCGCCTGCGCAGCGAGTCGAAGAGCCCCACCTCGACCACCTCTTCCTCAGAGACCTACGCCACTCATTATCCCGAACTCCGCGTGTGGTCGGCGTCGCACACCCGGCTAGCTCGCAGCCCCGTCCGGCGTAGTGACAAGATGGCGGTGTCGCGCGCGCGGTTATACCGGGCGCGGGCGCGACGACAGAGCATCACCCCACTGCTTGCCGAGGAGTTAATGAAGTGACCGACACCTCCGCCGACCTCGTGATCCTGGGAGGCGGATCGGGCGGCTACGCCGCGGCGTTCCGCGCGGCCGAGCTGGGCCTTTCCGTCACGCTGATCGAGAAGGACAAGCTGGGCGGGACGTGCCTCCACCGGGGCTGCATCCCGACCAAGGCCCTGCTGCACGCCGCCGAGGTCGCCGACGAGACCCGCGAAGCCGAAGCGGTCGGCGTCAAGGCCGCCTTCGAGGGCATCGACATCGCCGGGGTCAACAAGTACAAGGACGGCATCGTCGCCCGCCTGTACAAGGGCCTGCAGGGCCTGGCCAAGGCGCACAAGGTGAACCTCGTCGAGGGCAGCGGCACGTTCGTCGGCGGCACGACCGTCGAGGTGGACGGCACCCGCTACACCGGCAAGAACGTCATCCTCGCCACCGGCTCGTACTCGCGCACGCTGCCCGGCCTGGAGCTCGGCGGCCGCATCATCGCCAGCGAGCAGGCCCTGGCCCTCGACTACGTCCCGAAGAAGGTCGTCGTCCTCGGCGGCGGCGTCATCGGCGTCGAGTTCGCCAGCGTCTGGGCTTCCTTCGGCGTCGACGTCACCATCGTCGAGGCCCTGCCGCGGCTGGTCCCGAACGAGGACGAGTTCGCGTCCAAGCAGCTCGAGCGCGCCTTCCGCCGCCGCAAGATCACCTTCAAGACCGGCGTGAAGTTCACCGGCGCGAAGCAGGACGACAACGGCGTGAGCGTTTCGCTGGAGTCCGGCGAGACCATCGAGGCCGACCTGCTGCTGGTCGCCGTCGGCCGCGGGCCGAACTCGGCGGGCCACGGCTACGAGGAGGCCGGCGTCAAGATCGAGCGCGGCTTCGTCCTCACCGACGAGCGGCTGCGCACGAACCTGCCGAACGTCTACGCCGTCGGCGACATCGTCCCCGGCCTGCAGCTCGCGCACCGCGGCTTCCAGCAGGGCATCTTCGTCGCCGAGGAGATCGCCGGGCAGAACCCGCGCGTGATCGACGAGAGCGGCATCCCGCGGGTCACCTACTCGCACCCGGAGGTCGCGTCGGTCGGGCTGACCGAGTCGCAGGCGAAGGACAAGTACGGCTCGGACGTCACGACGTTCACCTACGACCTGGGCGGCAACGGCAAGAGCCAGATCCTCAAGACCTCCGGCGGGGTCAAGCTGGTCAAGGCCCCGGACGGCCCGGTCGTCGGCGTGCACATGGTCGGCGACCGCGTCGGCGAGCTGATCGGCGAAGCGCAGCTGATCTACAGCTGGGAGGCGTTCCCCGAGGACGTCGCCCCGCTGATCCACGCGCACCCCACCCAGACCGAGGCCCTCGGTGAAGCGTTCCTCGCCCTCGCGGGGAAGCCGCTGCACGTGCACAGCTGACGTCCCACCAGCAGAATCCAGACCACGCAGAACTTGGAAGAGGAGTCAGCGAACGATGGCCTACTCCGTCACATTGCCGGAGCTCGGGGAGAGCGTCACCGAAGGCACCGTCACCCGGTGGCTTAAGCAGGAGGGCGACACCGTCGAGGTCGACGAGCCGTTGCTCGAGATCTCGACCGACAAGGTCGACACCGAGGTGCCCTCCCCGGTCGCGGGCACGGTCGTGAAGATCAGCGCCCAGGAGGACGAGACCGTCGAGGTCGGCGGCGAGCTCGCCGTCATCGACGACGGCACCGGCGGCGTGCCGGAGTCGTCCGGGTCGTCGGCCCCGGCGCAGGAAGAGGCGCCCTCGCAGCCCGAGCCGCAGCAGGAGGAGCCGCAGGCCTCCGAGGAAGCGCCGAGCAAGCCGGACACCGCGCCGGCCGCTGGTGGCGAAGGCACCGAGGTGAAGCTGCCCGAGCTGGGCGAGAGCGTCACCGAGGGCACCGTCACGCGCTGGCTGAAGGCGGTCGGCGACTCGGTCGAGGTCGACGAGCCGCTGCTCGAGATCTCCACCGACAAGGTCGACACCGAGGTGCCGTCGCCGGTGGCCGGCACGGTGCTGGAGATCCGCGCGGGCGAGGACGAGACCGTCGAGGTCGGCGGCGTCCTGGCCGTGATCGGGGACGCCGGTGCGGCGCCGAAGGCCGAGCCGGAACCGAAGCCGGAGCCCAAGCCCGAGCCGAAGCCGGAACCCAAGCCCGAGCCGGTCCAGGAGTCGAAGCCGGAACCGAAGCCCGAGCCCAAGCCGGAACCGAAGCCGCAGGCCGCGCCGGCCTCGGCCGCCACGCAGTCGGCCCCGGCCGCCGCGGCGAAGGACGGCTCGGCGGACGGCCCGTACGTCACCCCGCTGGTCCGCAAGCTCGCGTCGGAGCACGGCATCGACCTCGCGTCGCTGACCGGCAGCGGCGTCGGCGGCCGGATCCGCAAGCAGGACGTCCTGGCCGCGGCCGAGGAGAAGCAGAAGGCCGCCGCCGCCCCGGCTCCGGCCGCTGCCGCCGCTCCGGCCGCGGCCCCGTCGGCGCCCGCCGCGCGTCCCGCGGCCGCGGTGTCGCCGGAGCTGGCGGCGCTGCGCGGCACGGTCCAGAAGGCCAGCCGGATCCGCCAGATCACGGCCACCAAGACCCGCGAGTCGCTGCAGATCGCCGCGCAGCTCACGCAGGTCCAGGAGGTCGACGTCACGAAGATCGCCAAGCTGCGCCAGCGCGCGAAGGCGGGCTTCAAGGAGCGCGAGGGTGTCAACCTGACGTTCCTGCCGTTCTTCGCGAAGGCCACGGTCGAGGCGCTCAAGCAGCACCCGAACGTCAACGCGTCCTACAACGAGGACACGAAGGAGATCACCTACCACGGCGCCGTGCACCTGGGCATCGCGGTGGACACCGAGCGCGGCCTGCTCTCGGTCGTGATCCACGACGCGGGCGAGCTGAGCCTGGCCGGTCTCGCGCACCGGATCGCCGACCTGGCGGGCCGCGCGCGGGCGGGCCAGATCAAGCCGGACGAGCTGTCGGGCGGCACCTTCTCGATCACGAACATCGGCAGCGTCGGCGCGCTGTTCGACACGCCGATCATCGTGCAGCCGCAGTCGGGCATCCTCGGCACCGGCGCGGTCGTCAAGCGCCCGGTCGTGATCGCGGACGCCGACGGCAACGACACGATCGCCGTCCGCTCGATGGCATACCTGCCGCTGACCTACGACCACCGCCTGGTGGACGGGGCCGACGCGGGCCGCTTCCTGACGACGATCAAGCAGCGCCTGGAAGAGGGCAACTTCGAGAGCGAACTCGGTCTCTGAAGGACCTGCTGACGAAGGCCGCCACGGGAATCTCCGTGGCGGCCTTCGCCATGTCCGGGGACGCCTTCCACCGCACCTCGCCCCCGCCGGCCTCCCCGGCGCCGCGCACGCGGGCCGGATCGTCGGCGCCGCCTTGCGCGGGGGACCTGGGCGTGCGGGGGCGGAGCGAATGCGCAACGATCGAAGCATGCGAGTACTGATCGCCGGAGCGAGCGGCTTGATCGGGTCGGCGCTGGGCGACCGCCTGCGGCGCGAGGGCCACGAGGTCCGCCGGCTGGTGCGGCGTGAGGCGCGCGGTGACGGCGAATTCCGCTGGGATCCGCCGTCGGGGACTATCGCGAGCGGCGCCTTCGAGGGGGTTAACGCCGTCGTGAACCTGGGTGGGCAGCGGCTGTTCCCCGGCCGGTGGAGCGCAATGCGCAAGCAGCAGCTCACCGACAGCCGGGTCGAGCCGACCGAGGTGCTCGCCGAAGCCGTTGCCGAACACGGGGTCGGTGTGCTCGTCAACGCCTCCGCCGTCGGGTACTACGGCGACACCGGGGCGTCCACAGTGGACGAATCCGCGCCGCGCGGCCGGGGTTTCCTCGCCGAGCTGTGCGAAGGGTGGGAAGCCGCGACGGCGGGTGCCGGGGACGCGCGGGTCGTGAAGATCCGGACCGGGCTGGTCCTGTCGGCGAAGGGCGGCCTCTACGGGACGCTGCGCCCGTTGTTCGCGCTGTGCCTGGGCGGGCGGCTCGGGAACGGCAGCCAGTACATGCCGTGGATCGCCCTCGAAGACGAGGTGGGCGCGATCGTCCACGTCCTGACGCACGACGTGTCGGGGCCGGTGAACCTGACCGGCCCGGCGCCGGTGACCAACGCCGAGTTCACCCGCGCCGTCGGCCGCGCGCTGCACCGGCCGGCGCCGTGGTGGGTGCCCGGGATCGCGCTCAAGGCCGTGCTCGGCCAGGCCGGCGAGGAGATGGCGCTGTTCGGGCAGCGGGCCGTCCCGGCGGCGCTGGAGCGGTCGGGGTACGAGTTCCGGCACCGGACCCTGGACAGCGCGCTCGCCGCGGCATGACCGTCCCGCTCAAGCGCTGGCTCGTCATCGGTTTCGCGCTGACGGCGGCGTTCGTGGCGCTCGGGCTCGGCGTCGCGCGGCACCCGCTGACCCTCGACTCGCAGGTGGCGAACGCCCTCCACGGCGTCTACACACAGCCGCTCGGCCGGGTGGCGGAGATCGGCAGCGACATCCTCGGCCCGGTGCTGCCGTACGTGCTCGGGATGGCGCTGCTCGCGCTGGCGCTGCGGCGCCGGCAGCACACGGGCCTGTGCGTGCGGCTCGCCGTCGTGCTGCTGCTGTGCCGGCTGACCAGCCTGACGGCCAAGCCGATCTTCCTGCGCGAGCGCCCGCGCGACTACCCGGACCTGAGCTACCCGAGCGGGCACGTGGTGTCGGTGGCGAGCACGGGGTTCGTGCTGCTCCTGCTGTGCGCGTGGCTGTGGCCGAGGCTGCTCCGGCGCGTGGCGGCGGCGGTCGCGGTGGCGGTGGTGCTGTCGGCGACGTGCCGCGTCGTGCTGGGCGTGCACTGGGTGACGGACACGATCGGCGCAGTGCTGGCGGTGACCGGTGTCGGGCTGCTCTCAGCGTGCGCCTTACGGCTGCTTCCCCCGGGTGACGGGCGTAGCCTCGACGGGTGAGTTCTTCCCGCACCTGCCGCGCCAGCACCGAGCCCGTCGACGTCCGCGAGCTCGGCACGATCGACTACACCGAAGCCTGGGAGCTCCAGCGGAGCTTCCTGACGGCCCGGGCGGACGGCACCGCGCCGGACACGATGCTCCTGCTGCAGCACCCTTCGGTGTACACGGCGGGCAAGCGCACGGAGGAGGCCGACCGCCCCACGGACGGCACCCCGGTGATCGACGTCGACCGAGGCGGCAAGATCACCTGGCACGGCCCGGGCCAGCTGGTCGGCTACCCGATCGTCAAGCTGGCGGACCCGATCGACGTGGTCCACTACGTGCGGCGCATGGAAGAGGCCCTGATCCACGTGTGCGACCAGCTGGGCGTGCACTCCGGCCGCGTCGAAGGCCGCAGCGGCGTCTGGATCCCGGCCGACGACCGCGGGATCGAGCGCAAGATCGCGGCGATCGGCATCCGCGTCCAGCGAGGCGTGACGATGCACGGCTTCGAGCTGAACTGCAACGCGGACTTGGCGGCGTTCGACAACATCGTCCCGTGCGGCATCCGCGACGCGGGGGTGACGTCCCTGTCGTACGAGCTCCAGCGCGACGTGACGGTGGAGGCGGTCCTCCCCCTGGCGAGGGACGCGGTGCTGGCGGCCCTCGAGGGTGAGCTGCCGGTGAGCGAGGACCGCTGGCTCCCCCGCCCGGCCGCTCCCGAGGCCGCCGGCGTCACCTTCGCCCTCCAGAACTGAGGCGTCCCCGGCCGGCCCTGTGGATAGCGGGGGCCCGGCCTTGCTTCCGGCGTCCGGAATTGTCGGTGCCTTGCGCTAGCGTGGAAATCGGGGGCTGCTCAGTGCGGTTGGGGGCCACGGATTTCGGTGCCCACCACCCCGAAGCCTGAATTGTCACTACGGACGGTGGTACCGCGTCAAGGCGGGAAAGCGTGCCTTGACCCGGTACCACCGTCCGCGTGCTGGCTTCGGATCGGGGTGGCGGGGGAGGTCTGGGCGGGGTGCCGTTCGCGCCGGTTAGGCCAGCTGCAAAAAAGGCGCTCCGCGCCCCCCGCGGCCGTTCGCGCCGGTGAGGCAGCTGCAAAAGGCGCCCCGCCGCTGCCTCAGTCCAGCTGCGGCGCTACCTCGGCGGCCACCAGGTCGATCTGGTCCAGGTCCGACAGGTCCAGCAGCTGCAGGTAGGCCCGGGTGATCCCGGTCTTCTCCCGCCACTCCCCGATCCGGTCGACGACCTCCGCGGGCGACCCGGCCAGCCCGTTGGCTCGCAGCTCGCTCACGTCCCGTCCGATCACCGAAGCCCGCTGCACGACCTCCGCCTCGGAGCGGCCGACCGCGATCACCAGCGCCACCGAGCGCAGGATCTCCTTCGGGTCCCGGCCGATCTCCGCCGCGGCCGCCTCGACGCGGGCGAACTGGGCCGCCGCCGTCTCGGCGTCGGTGAACGGGAGGTTGAACTCGTCCGCGAACCGCGCGGCCAGGGCCGGCGTGCGCTTCTTGCCACCGCCGCCGATGATCACCGGGGGTGCCGGCGACTGGGCCGGCTTCGGCAGCGCCGGCGAATCCGTCAGCTTGTAGTACTGACCGTCGAACGAATACGTCGAGCCCGATGGCGTCTTCCACAGCCCGGTGATGACCTCGAGCTGCTCGGCGTAGCGGTCGAAGCGCTCCTTCAACGGCGGCAGCGTCAGGCCGTACGCGTCGTGCTCCGCGTCGTACCAGCCCGCACCCAAGCCGAACTCGACGCGGCCGCCCGACATCTGGTCGACCTGCGCGACCGAAATGGCAAGCGGCCCCGGGTGGCGGAACGTCGCCGCGGTGACGAGCGTGCCCAGCCGGATCCGGCTGGTCTCGCGGGCCAGGCCGGCCAGCGTGATCCACGCGTCGGTCGGGCCGGGCAGGCCGTCGGCCGAGCCCATCTTCAGGTAGTGGTCGCTGCGGAAGAAGGCGTCGTACCCGGCGGCTTCGGTCGCCTTGGCGACGCGCAGCTGGTCGTCGTAGCTGGCCCCTTGCTGGGGCTCGGTGAAGATCCTCAAGTCCACGAAGATCAGCCTATAGAGACGTCGGGCTCGGTGCGCCGCAGCCGTACCAGCATGCGGACGATGACGTCCTCGATCTCGGCGCGGACCTTCTTCGGGTCGGGCGAACTGGCGATTTCGGTCGCCGCGCTCGACAGGGCGCCGAACAGCAGGCGCGCGGTGACCTCGACCGGCACCGGCTCGACCTCGCCCGCGTCGATCAGCGCCTGCAGGCCCGACCGCACGAGCCCGAAGCTGCACCGCTCCTCGGCCTCGCGCCAGCGCTCCCAGCCCATCACGACCGGCGCCTCGTGGATGGCGATCCGCTGGTACGCCGGGTCGAGGCAGGCGCGGAAGAACGCGTTGAGCCCCGCGAGCGCCCGCTCCCACGGCGTGCCCTCGCCGGTCATGATCTTGTCCAGTCGGTCGTAGACGAGGCTCTCGACCTGGTCGAACGCGGCTTCGAAGAGCGCCTGCTTACCGCTGAAGTGGTGGTACAGCGCCCCCTTGGTCACCCGGGCGCGTTTGGCGATCTCGTCGAGCGAGGTCCCCGCATAACCCCGTTTGGTGAACAGTTCGACCGCGCTGTCGACCAGCGCGGACCGCGTCGACTCGGAGTAGTCGAGTCGTCTGGACCTCATTGTCGCCACCTTCACAACTTTACGCCGGGAACCGCTCTCCATACTCATGGTATGTTCGGCGCGTCAGGTCCGTACCGGGAGTATGCCGCAGACCCGCGGTATGACCCGGGCCACGGAAGGGGAGCCACAGATGAGCTGGACCGACTTCTACCGACGTCAGGAAATCCTCGAAGCGACCGTCCGCCTGGCCGCCCGGAACCCGGGTGAGCCGCTGCCGCTCGAGGAGGTGCCCGGTGCCGAACAGCACTTCGGCACCGAGGAAAACGTCCTCACCGCCCTGCAGTACCAGTGGACGCGCACGCTGAGCGGCCGCCTGCGGTCCGAGGTCGTCGACCCGGACGACGCCGACGGCCTCGGCGACCACGTCGACGCCGTCACCCGCGCCTGGCGCGCCGCCGTCGACGAGCACAGCGACCTGCGCGCGGTCCTCGACGGCGCCTACGAGCGGCACCCGTCGCTGCGCCGGATGCACGAAGGCGAGCTGCGGATGCTCGCCGTCACGGCCGGGCTGGCCGACCCGCGCGAGCCGGCCGGCGAGATCGTCAAGGTGGGCCACGCGTTCGAAGCGCTGCTGCGGGCGCACCGCTCGGAGACCACCCGCCGCCGACCCGTCATGGGACACCTGCGGCGGCTGCTCGCGCCGAGTGCGTAAACAGAGTTAAGTGAGCGCATGACAGAGCGCTGGACCGAGGCCGACATCCCCGATCAGAGCGGCCGGACCGTCCTGGTCACCGGAGCGAATTCCGGGCTCGGCCTGCGCACGTCGCTGGTGCTCGCGGGCAAGGGGGCCCGCGTGCTCCTCGCCTGCCGCTCCGCCGAACGCGGTGCGCAGGCACTCGACGCCGTGAAAGCCGCCGCCGCGGGCGCCGAACCCGAGCTCGTCCCATTGGACCTGAGCGAGCTCGCCTCGGTGCGCGCGGCGGCCGCGTCGGTGCGGGAACGCACCGGCGACGCGCTCGACGTGCTGGTCAACAACGCCGGCGTGATGGCCACCGCCCGCGGCCGCACCGCCGACGGCTTCGAGCTGCAGTTCGGCACCAACTACCTCGGCCACGCGGCGCTGACGTGGCTGGTCATGCCCGCCCTGCGCGGCCGGGTCGTCACGCTGTCGAGCCTGGCCGCCGTCGGCGCCCGCATCCACCTCGACGACCCGAACGCCGAGCACCGCCGCTACAACCCCGCCGCCGCGTACGGTCAGTCGAAGCTCGCCGACCAGGTGTTCGCGCTCGAACTGGACCGTCGCCTGCGCGCGGCCGGCTCCGGCGTGCTCAGCGTCGCCGCCCACCCGGGCTACACCGCCACGGGCCTGGGCAGCGGCATGGCGCGGTCGTACTCGAACCCAGTGCTGCGGTCCCTGATCGCCGGCGGTCACCGCCTCGGCGAGGTCCTGTTCGCCCAGAACACCCGCATCGGCGCGCTCCCGCAGCTCTACGCGGCCACGGCCGACGGCGTCGAAGGCGGCACCTACTTCGGCCCCCGCGGCCTCGGCAACCTGCGCGGCTACCCGGCAGCGGTGCCGCCCGTGGCCGCCGCGCGCAGCGAACGGCTGGGGGCGGCGTTGTGGGAGCTGACGGCGAAGCTGACCGGCGTCACCCCCGATCCCGCGTAGCCCGGACGGGCGTACGGTTGAAGCCGTGAGTGCTGCGCCTGAAGGCCGGAAGCTGCTGCGTCTCGAGGTTCGCAACAGTGAGACGCCGATCGAGAAGAAGCCGTCGTGGATCAAGACGCGGGTGCGGATGGGGCCGGAGTTCACCGAGCTCAAGGGTCTGGTGCGTCGTGAGGGTTTGCACACGGTGTGTGAGGAGGCCGGTTGTCCCAATATTTACGAGTGCTGGGAGGACCGGGAGGCGACGTTCCTGATCGGTGGCGATCAGTGCACCCGGCGGTGTGATTTCTGTCAGATCGA
>NZ_JBSGBK010000136.1:0-14538 GCF_053601215.1 Amycolatopsis sp. NPDC004772 | reverse complement strand
GCGCCCCAATGTGGCGTTGGTTGCGTTGGACGCACCCAATGTGGCGTTCGGTGCGTCAGACGCACCCAACGCCACATTGGGGCGCTTGGGTCAGTGCGTGGCGAGGGTGGCGAGGCGGTCGGTGATGCGGCGGTCGAGCTCGTCCAGCGTCTCCGCCGAGGGCCCGATCAGGACGCCGTACAGGCGGCCGGCGAAGGCTTCGCCCGCGTCGGCGACCCCCGCACCGGCGTTGACCGTGGCGAAGTTGTTGACGAGCAGCCCGCTCCCGGACCCGGCGAACAGCAGGTCGCCGAGCGTTTCGCGGAGCCGGGCGAACGGCAGGGGAGCGGTCAGCCGCACCGGGTAGTGCCGCGCCATCGCGACGGCGCCCTCGGGCACGAACCGCTCCTGCAGCGGCACCTGGTAGGTCGACATGTTGTTGCGGGCGTTGATCTCCAGCACCGGGAAGATCCCGCCGTCCGGCTCGACCAGCGCGTCGACGCCGACGACACCGTAGTAGCCGTCCCGGGCCAGCCGGGCCCCGAGCACGTCCGCCGCGTGCCGGATCACCGCGTGCTGGGCCTCGTCGAGACGCGGCGGCATCCGGTGTCCCTTGTGGACGCCGTTCTCGGTGATCGCCTCCTTGACGAAGTCGAACCGCACCGAGCCGTCCCGGCCCACGGTGAACTGGTAGTTCAGGTCGGCGCGCTTGTCGACCCAGGTCTCGGTGACCAGCGCGATCCGGTCGCGGCCCGCCTTCCGCGCGGACCGCTCGATCATCCGCTGCAGGCGCAGCAGCCGCTGCTCGCTGGTGACGACGGCGATGCCCTTCCCCGACACGCCGAACGCCTCCTTCACCACGACCGTGCCGCCCTCGACGAGCACCTTGGCGGCCTCCGGCACGGCGTCGGCCAGCTGCGCGGGCGTGTCGCAGATCCAGCCCGGCGGCTGCCGCAGCCCGAGCTCGTCGGCCAGCTGCCGGCTGTAGACCTTGCTGTTGACGCTTTTGCAGAGCGCGGCAGGCGGCGTGGCCAGCGGAACACCGGTGCGGGCCGCCAGTTCCTCTTCGACGGCCGACGCGCCGTGCGGCAGCAGGTGCGCGCCGTCGGCGGCCAGCTCGGTGAGCGCCGCGACGAGCGCGGGGTCGGCGAGCGCGTCCTGGCTGACGTTGCGCGCCGGGTCCGGGGCCGCCACGACGTGCACCTCGGGCAGCTCGAAGCCGAGGTCGAGCAGGTAGCGGTGGTAGTCCGGGTCGGGCGCGTGCTTCAGCACGACGTGGTCGCCCTTGCCGCCGAGCAGCAGCGCGAACTCGTCCATGCTGTTGACCACCGCGGTGCTGCCCGCGGCGGACACCCGCGGCAGGCCGAGCTCGTCGGCCGCCCACAGCTCCTCGACCTCGAAGTTGCCGAGGAAGACCAGCGGGTGCTCGGCCGAGCCGAGCGCGGCGGTCTTCAGCCGCGCGATGAAGTTCGGGCTATCGGAGTCCACTGTGGACCTTCCCCCTTCAGACGACCAGGCCGCCGTCGATCTCGAAAACGCTTCCGGTGATGTAGGCGGCGCGGTCCGACGCCAGGTAGGCCACCAGGTCGGCGACCTCGCCCGCGGTGCCGAACCGGCCCAGCGGGATGGCCGCGCGCAGCTTCTCGCGCGCCTTGTCCGTCATCTGCGCGGTCATGTCGGTCTCGATCAGGCCCGGCGCGACCGCGTTGACCCGGATGCCGAACCGGCCGACCTCCTTGGCCAGTGCCTTGGCGAAGCCGATCACGCCGCTCTTCGACGCCGAGTAGTTGACCTGCGTCGGGTTGCCGTACACCCCGGACACCGAGGACAGCGTGATCACGCTGCCCCGGCGCTGCTTGAGCATGAGGAACACGGCCGGCTGGCAGACGTTGTAGACGCCGTCGAGGTTGGTCCGCAGCACGTCGGTCCAGCGGTCCTCGGTCATCGTCACGAACGCGCCGTCGCGGGTGATGCCCGCCGACGTCACCACGGTGTCCGGGACGCCGAGGTCGGCGGCCGTGGCGGCCACCCACTCGCCGGCCGCTTCCCGGTCGGTGACGTCGACCCGGGTGGCGACCGCCCGCCGCCCGAGGTCGTGCACCTCCTTGGCGAGCACGTCGGCGGACTGCTCGTCCGAGCGGTAGCAGAACGCGATGTCGTGGCCGCTTTCGGCCAGGCTCAGCACGACCGCGCGGCCGATGCCCCGCGACCCGCCGCTGACCAGCGCGACCTTGCTCGCGCTCATCGGACCGGCTCGCCGAGCCGCAGCAGCGTGCACGCCACCGCACCGTCGTCGTCGCAGGTGGTGACGACCGTGTGGTCGGCACCCGCCCGCTCGGCGGATTCCGCGACGCTGAGGACCGCGGCGAGCTGGAACATCGCGCTCGCCGACGCCGTGTCACCCAGGAGGTCCGCCGACGGCACCCGGTCGACGGCCGCGTCCCCGAACAGGGCCCGCAGCGCCGTGGTCTCGACCGGTTCGCCGCGCTGGTCGGTGAAGCCGCTGCCGGTCGCGGCCCACACCTGCTCGGGCGCGACCCCGGCCGAGGCCAGCAGCGCGCGCACGGCGACGGTGACCGTCCCGGCGAGATCGCCGTCGAGGCACACCCGGGACTCGAACCCCTCCAGGGTGCCCAGCACCCGGCGGCCGGGCGGCCGCAGGTCCGCGGGCTCGAGCAGGAACATCGCGCAGCCCTCGCCGATGACCACCGGGTCGTCCCCGCCGCGGCGGTGGTGCTCGACCCAGGCACGGGCGGGGGAGTACTCCTCGGCGGCGCCGCAGAGCACCCGGGTCGCCCGGCCGGTCCGCAGCAGCCGCCGCGCGTAGTTCAGCGCGTGCGGGCCGGTGGTCCGGCCCGCGGCGATCGTCGCGTTCGGGCCCTTGAGCCCGTGCCAGATCGCGGCCTGCCCGGCGGCGCAGTTCATCACGCAGCCGGGGACCGCGGCCGGTTCGACGTGGTCGGGCTTGTCGCCGGTGAGCGACGCGCGGGTCAGGTCCATCATGCTCTGCACGCTGCCGGTCGTGGTGCCCAGCACGAACCCGATGTCGTCGCGCTCGTCGCCCGGCTCGACGCCGATGTCGGCGAGCAGGTGCTTGGCCGCGGCGACGGCCAGGCCGCTGACCCGGTTCATCGCCCGGGTGCCCTTCGTGCCGAGGTACTCCCGCGGCTCGAAGCCCGGGACGGTGGCCGCCGTTCCCGCCGGTCCCCGCGCCCAGCGCCGGCTGTCTATCGTGGACACCGGGGAGGTCCGGGTGCGGACGCCGTCGGCGAAGGCCGCGCGGTCGTGGCCGAACGGCGAAATCGCCGTCCAGGCCGAGATGACCGGGGTTGCCCTGCTCATGCCACTGCCTCCCGCGGGCCGTCGTAGCGGCCGATCAGCACGACCGAGTTGTTGCCGCCGAAGGCCCAGCCGTTGTTCTGCACGATCCGCAGGTCCGCCTCGACCGCCACGTTGGGCACGCAGTCGACGGCGCACTCGGGGTCGGTCTCGACGTGGTTGATGGTCGGCGGGATGAAGCCCTCGGTGATGGCGACCGAGCAGCCGATCGCGGCCAGCGCGCTCGCCGCGCCCATCGAGTGGCCGAGCATCGACTTCATCGACACCACGCGCGGCGTGTCGTCGCCGAAGAGCTCGCGGATCGCCGCGGCCTCGGTCTTGTCGTTGGCGTGGGTGCCGGTGCCGTGCGCGGAGATCAGGTCGACCTCGGCGGGCTTGACGCCGGCGTTCGCCAGGGCCAGTTCCATGCAGCGGGCGATGCCGCCCTGGTGCGGGGCCACCGGGTGGTGGGCGTCGCAGGACAGGCCGTACCCGAGCACCTCGCCGTAGATCCGGGCGCCGCGCGCGGTCGCCGACTCCAGGCTCTCCAGCATCAGGATGCCGGCGCCCTCGCCGGTCAGGATGCCCAGCCGGTTCTTGTCGAACGGGCGGCAGTAGTCCGGGGCGATGCTGCGCAGCCGGTAGAAGGAGGTGAACGTCTTGCGGCAGACGGCGTCCGCGCCACCGCACAACGCGAAGTCGGCTTCCCCCAGCCGGATCGCGTCGAACGAGTGGCCGATCGCGTAGTTGCCGGCCGAGCAGGCGGTCGCGATGCTGCCGACCTCCACATTGGACAGCCGTAGCTCGTGCGCGATCGAGGTGGCGAGCCGGCCGGCCGACGTGCGCCGGGCCAGCCGCGGGCTCATCGCCTCCGGACCGGCCGCGATCTCCAGCGAAACCATGCTGTCGAGCTCGTGCGACTCGCCGTCGGTCGTGCCGATCGACAGCAGGCAGCGCGCCTCGCGCAGCACGTCGAGGTCGATGCCGGAGTCCGCCACGGCCAGCCGGGCGGCGGCGGTGGAGAACCGGCTGGCCCGGCCGAGCGACTCGATGTCGACGTTTTCGATCCAGCGTTCGGGTTCGAAGCCGATGACCTCGCAGCCGTTGTTGTGCTCGAAGCCGGTCGTGTCGAAGACGCTGATCGGCCGGACGTTGCTGCGCCCGGCGCGCAGGGCCGCGGTGAACTCGGCGATGCCCGTGCCCAGGCTGGAAACCACCCCGCAGCCGGTGATCACCACCCGCCGGCCGGGTGCGGTGGAGTGCTCGCTCATCGGATTTCCCCTACCAGCCGGCGGATTCCGCGACGACCTCGTAGGCACTGTCCAGATCGACCATCCGGCGGAACTGCGCCTGGTCGATCGTGACGCCGAACTGCTTCTCCAGCGCGGCGAGGACGTCCATCAGCGTGAGCGAGTCGGCTTCGTGGTCCTCGATGAAGTTGCTCGTCTCGGAAAGTTCGCCGTCCTCGAGCTCGAGGTGCTCGCGGACGATCGCGCGGATCTGTTCCCTGCGCTCGGACACTGCCGCTGTCATGACCACTCCTGTACCGGTTTTCGGACGAACTTCGGCCTGGCCGGAAACTAGCCAGCGCAGATGACGGCCCTCTGACCGACCGCTGACGAAGGCCGGCGTCGGCAAACCGTCAGCCGTCCGTCATCCGGGTGCGCCACGATCATGGCCGTCGATCACGGAAGGAGAGTGGATGAGCCCGGACCGTGTCCGTGACAGTGAAACGACAGCAGGGACGGCGAAGATCGCCGTCCCTGCTGCGAAAGGGGAACCGGTGCTCAGTCGAGCATGCAGTCCTGAACCAGGATGGCCTGGTACAGCTGCCGCAACGCGCGGCCCGGCGAGAGGCCGAGCTCGCTGCCGAGCCACTTGCTGGTGTGGTGGAACACCGACAGCGCCTCGCTTTGCTGGCCGGTGCGGTAGAGGGCGAGCATCAGCAGTTCGCTGAGCCGCTCCCGGCCCGGGTTCTCGGTGGCCAGCTGCCGCAGTTCGTGCACGATGTCGTGCTGCTGCCCGACCGCCAGCCGGGCGGCGATGAGGTCTTCTTGCACGGCCAGCCGCCGCTCGTTGAGGTGCGTGGCCGCGGCCCGGCAGCGCACCCCCTCCTGCACGTCCATCAGGGCCGGCCCGCGCCACTGCACCAAGGCCTCCCGCAGGATGCCGGTGGCTTCCTGCGGTGCGGTGGAGACCAGGGAAGTGCCGCGTCGCGCGAGTTCGAGGAACCGGTGCGAGTCGATCGCCTCGGCGGGCACCTCCAGCTGGTAGCCGCTGTAGGTGGTCCGGACGACTTCCTCCCCGCTCGCGTCGGTGATCGGCTTGAACAGCCGGCGCAGCCGTGCGATATTCGCTTGCAGTGCGTTGCGGGAGTTGGCGAGTGACCGCGGGCCCCACAGCTCGTCCGCCAGCTGCTCGTACGACACCGGACGTCCCGGCGACAGCGCGAGCATGGCCAGCAAGGTTCGGACTTTCTTCGCGCGTATCGAGTAAATTCTCCCATTCGATCTTATTTCCATGGCGCCTAGTAGTTCGATTTCCACTTTGATCGACCCCCAGATTCGGGCAGCCCGCCGCTCATCGCGGACCATCCGAAGATGTATTTTGCGCAAGATAGTGGCAGAGGGCCGGTGGCTTAGGTACCTCCGTTCGGACCAGTGAAACGCCTAACTCGCCAGTAGTATCAGTTCGTGGACAGTTTGACTCGGGATGTATTCGGACATACCCGGGGATGGTGGTGTTAGCACCACCATTAATGGTGGTGACAGCACACCGGGGGACCGAGCTGATCTTCGCTGGTAGGGTGCCCGCGGGTGGTGCTGGCGCCCCGCCTGGTCGCCCGAGCGGCGAAGCTGTCGTCACCCCGCGAAATCCGCCCTGACCGTGGGGTGCGCGGGGTGCCGGCCGGGTGGTCCGGACCGCCTCGGACGCCGGGTGCGGAGGTGGGGCGGGGAGTCCGGCCGGAGGGCCGGGTGGCGGCTCCCGGCAATGAGAGCGCAAACATGAATCCTATTTCTCTCCGGCTAATAAAATTGGCGGGCGCGCCGGTGGGTTCGGCGCCCTCCGGGGTTTGTCCGGAGGCTTTCCGTCTTTGGTGAACGGTGTACACCGAGTTTCGAAACAAGTCGGGGCCTGCGGTGCCTTCTCGGTCGCGCCGAGTGGACGGCGAACGATTCGGACAAAACCTTCCGGTGGGCGTGCGATCACTCGATCACTCTCCGTGTGCGACGCGGCGGGGTGTGTCCGGAGGCGGCCGGCGTATCGGCCGGCCGATTCAGGCGTGGCCGGTGACCTCGACCGACCACAATGGACGTTGCACGTGGCCACCGCCCGATTGTCCGGCGGCGCGGCCCGATTTCCCGTGATATCCTGTCGGTGTTCGGACCACTCGATTACCGACAATCCCGCCCGGCCGGCGAGATCTGCCTCGATCCGGCGTCCCTTCTGCGATTTCCGGCGCCTTCGCTCGACCCTGAACCATGCCCGGTGTGACGCACGAGCCCGCTGTTCCACGCGAGCGTGCGCGTGGACCGATGTGAAGGGGAAAGTCCATGAGTGACACAGTTCTGGCCCAGGCCGCCAACATCAACCCCGGTCTCGCCGCCATCGGGTACGGCCTCGGGGCGATCGGCCCCGGAATCGGTGTCGGCCTGATCTTCGCGGCTGTCATCAATGGTACCGCGCGGCAGCCGGAAGCACGCGGGAAACTGCAGACGATGGGCTACTCGACGTTCGTGCTGAGCGAAGTCCTCGCGTTGATCGGAGTCGTCGTGTATTTCATCGCGTCCAACCGGTGAATCTCCCCGCTCCGCGCCCGGCCCGACCGGCCGGGCGCGGAACAGGTCGTTTCGATCCGAACGACGGAGGGGCACCGTGGCGCGCCGCGCGCTGCCCGGCTACCGCGGCACCTTCGGACGTGGTAGTCCGTCCCTTCCGGTGGTAGCCGGCGGCTGTGTCGCGCCGGTACAGGGAGACCCCGGGGCGCTACCGCAGAGCCAGGTTGCAGGCCTCGGCGACCAGCGAGCGGTAGTGCGCGTACCGCCCACCGAGGCCGAGCAGCACCACCCCGGTCAACCGCCCCTCCCGGTGGTAGCCGACCGCGGCCTCGGAGTCCAGGTCACCTTCCAAGACCCGGACCTCGTCACCCAGTCCGACCGCTCCGTACGACTGGAGGCGGAAGTCGTACTGGTCACTCCAGAACGACGGCAGCGGCGTGAACGGCGGCTCCTCCCCGCCCGCGCCGGTCAGGTGGCGGCCGAGCGTGGTTCCCGCTCTCTTGCCCGTGTCGGTCGCCATCGTCCAGTGCTCGGTGCGGCGGGGGACCGCGTCGAACAGCGGGTTCGGGAAGCGGGCCAGGTCGCCGCACGCCACCACGTCGGGGCGGCCTCCCGCGCGCAGGGCGTTGTCGCACAAGACGCCGTCGGTCAGGTCGAGGCCCGTTCCCGCCAGCCAGTCCGTTGCGGGCCGGCAGCCGACCGCCTCGACCACCAGGTCCGCCGGCAGTTCCGTTCCGTCTCCCAGCACCACCGAAGCGGCCCGGTACCCGACCGGCACGGTGCCGAGGTGGAACCGGACGCCGTGGGCCTCGTGCCGTCGCTGCAGCGCCGCTCCCAGTGACGCCCCCAGCGGGCGCTCGACCGGCACGCTCTCCGGCGCGACGACGTCGACCGAAGCCCCGAGCGTCCGGGCGGCCGCGGCCACCTCGCAGCCGATGAACCCGGCGCCGACCACCACCAGCCGCGCGCCCGGCCGGAGCGCCGCGCGCACCCTCGCCGCGTCCTCCAGGGTCCGGATGACGCAGCGGTCCGGGCCGGGTAGCGGGAGCCGCCGGGGCCGCAGGCCGCTCGCGATCACCAGCCCGGACCAGCCGACCACCTCGCCGCCGGCCAGGGTCACCGTGCGCGCGGCCAGGTCGGCGGCCGTGACCTCCTCGCCGAGCCGCCAGGTGACGTCGCGGGCGTGCCGGGGGAGCCGGAAGGTCAGGTCGCCGGGCTCGGCGCCGAGCGCGGTCTTGGACAGCGGCGGCCGGTTGTACGGCAGGTGCGGCTCGTCGCCGATGACGACGACCTCGCCCGCATACCCGGCCTTCCGCACGGCCTCGGCCGCACGCAGCCCGGCCATCGACGCGCCGACGACGACCACCCGGTCCGCGGCCACGTCAGTCCTCGACCGTGATCGCCTGGAGCGGGCAGACGTCGGCCGCTTCTTCGACGTCGTCGCGGTGCTCTTCGGCCAGCGGCGGCGAAACGTAGGTCCCGGACGCCTCCGAGCGGAAGGACAGCTTCCCCTGTCCGTCCAAAGAGAACACCGACGGCGCCGAGAAGACGCACTGCCCGTGGTCCTGGCACTTGTTCAGATCGACGACGATGTGCATGCTCACTCCCACGGGTCAGGAACGTCGGGGCGGCCGGATGCCGCGGAATTCCCAGTCGCCGCCCAGCGCGGTGGACAGCACTTCTTCGCTCTCCGTCGGCTGCGCGCCGACGTCGGTCCGGATCGGCACCGGGCCGGAGACGATGTCGTTGGTCAGCGTCCCGAGCCCGTCGACCTCCACCGAGACGATGTCGCCGGGCTCCACCGGGCGCGAGTTCGCCGGCGTGCCGGAGAGCAGCACGTCGCCGGGGTACAGCGTGATGGTGCGGGCGATGTCCGCGACGAGGTAGTGCATGTCCCATTCCATCTCGTCGGTGCTGCCCTCCTGCCGCACCTCGCCGTTGACCAGGGTGCGGATCGCCTTGCCGCGGAAGTCCCAGTCCTCGACCAGGCCGGGGCCGAGCGGGCACAGCGTGTCGGACCCCTTCACGCGCAGCATCGAGCCGGCGTCGGTGTCGCGGAAGTCGTGCAGCCCGAAGTCGTTCGCGATGGTGTAGCCGGCGATGTGGGCACCGGCGTCGGCAGGCGGGATGTTGCGGGTGACGCGGCCGATCACGATGGCGATCTCACCCTCGTAGTTGAGCCACCGGCAGCCTTCGGGCCGCACCACCGCGCCGTGGTGGGCGTTGAGCGAGGACGTGGGCTTGTGGAAGTACGTCGGCGCGGCGGGGAGTTGCGTGCCGAACTCGGCCACCCGGCTGTGGTGGTTGAGGTGCACGGCGATGATCTTCGACGGCACGACCGGCGGCAGGTGGACCGCGTCGTCGGCCCGGACCTCCCGGCCGTCGGCGGCCCGGAGGAGGTCGCCGTCGCGGACGACGTCGACGGTCGCACCGTCGAGCAGGATGCGGCGGTGTTCGGTCACGGGGTGACCCCTTCGGTGCGTCGGGGGCGGGGGAAGCCGTCGGCGGGCCGGTCGAACCACAGGTGCACCTGCCCGGTGCCGACGGAGTTCTCGTATTCGCCGTACTGGCGGGACTTCGCGGTGCAGGCACCCTCGCCGAGCGCGCCGAGCATCATCAGGTAGTGCCCGAACCGCGCTTCCGGCTTGAACCGCAGGTACTCCGGCATGGTCGCGAGCACGCGCGCGTGGTCGCCGCGGGCGAACCAGCCGAGCCGCTCGGCGTCGGCGGCCGCGGCCTCCGGGCTGAAGATGTGCTCGACCCCGGCGGCTTCGTGGGCGCGCAGCTGCCGCAGCGGCCAGAACGTGTGGCTCATCGCCCCGGAGGCGATCAGCAGCACCTTGCGGTCGAGCCCGGCGATCGCGTCGCCGAGGGCCCGGCCGAGCCGCAGGTTGTCCTCGGTGTCGGCGGTCTGGCACACGCCGATGGACACCCAGCGCTTGTCCGGCAGGCCCTGGCCCAGGTACTCCCAGAGGTTGGTGGTGGCGTAGAAGATCGGCAGATGGTGGTCGTCGATCGCGGTGATCCACGTCCCGTGCGCGCCGGCCTGCGCGGCGACGGCGTGGGCGAGCTCCGGATCGCCGGGGAAGTCGTACGGCCGGCGGCACATGCCCCGCGGCAGCTCCTCCGAGGTGAACAGCCCGGACCGGCGGTCGTGCGCGGTGACGACGAACTCGACGGTCGTCGCCCAGTGCGAGTCGAGCACGACGACCGTGTCGTAGTCCAGGGCCTCGAAGACCTCGGTGCGCAGCTGCCGCAGCCCGGCGACGAGGGTGGTGTCCTCGCCGTGGTTGAGCTCCCGCCGATCCGCCTCCGGCAGGACGATCGTGGGGACGTGGGCCAGCAGGCCCGCCCCGGCCACTTCACCCATCAGGACCTCCAGCCGTGCGGAGCGAAGACGGTGTTCTTGACCTCGCAGTAGAAGTCGAACGACCAGGTGCCGCCCTCGCGGCCGATCCCGGACTGCCGGGCACCGCCGAAGGGGGCCCGCAGGTCGCGGACGAAGAAGCAGTTCGTCCACACGGTCCCGGCGACGAGCCGCCCGGCAACGCGTTCGGCGCGTTCGGGGTCGCCGGTGAACAGCATCGCGGCCAGCCCGAACGCCGAGTCGTTGGCGGCGGCCACGACCTCGTCCTCGTCGCGGAACGTGTGGAGCACCAGGACCGGCCCGAAGACCTCCTCGGTGGCGATCTCGCTGCGCGGGTCGACGTCGGTGAACAGCGTCGGCCGGTAGTAGAGCCCGCCGAGGTCGGTGTTCGGGCCGCCGCCGAGCAGCACGGTCGCCCCGGCCTGCTTCGCCCGCTGCACGAAACCGTCCACCCGCGACACGTGGTCGGGGTGGATCGACGGCCCGATGTCGGTGGTTTCATCGCGCGGGTCGCCTTGCTTCAGCTGCCCTGCGCGTTCGAGGAACCGCCGGACGAACTCGTCGCGGATGGACTCTTCGACGTACAGCCGGGTGCCGGACAGGCAGACCTGCCCGGCGTTGTCGTACTGCTCGACGGCGTTGGCGACGGCGAGGTCGAGGTCGGCGTCGGCGAACACGAGGAACGGCGACTTCCCGCCCAGTTCCAGGGAAAGCGGCGTCAGGTTGGCCGCCGCCGCGCGGGCGATCACCCGGGCCGTGGGCACCGAGCCGGTGAAGGAGATGCGCCGCACGTCCGGGTGGGCGACCAGGGCGGCGCCGGCTTCTTCGCCGATGCCCTGGACGACGTTGAGGACGCCGTCGGGCAGGCCGGCCTCGGCGGCGATGTCGGCGAGCAGCGACGCGGTGAGCGGCGACCACTCGGACGGCTTCAGCACGACGGTGTTCCCCGCGGCCAGCGCGGGGGCGACCTTCCAGGTGGCCAGCATCAGCGGGGCGTTCCACGGCGAGATGAGCACGCACACGCCGGCCGGGTCCCAGCTGACGTGGTTGCGGTGGCCACGGGTCTCGAAGTCGGGGTGGCCGAGCTCGTCTTCGAGGTAGTTGGCGAAGAACCGGAAGTTGTGGGCCACGCGCGGCATGACGCCCCGGCGGTGCGAGCGGATCAGGGCGCCGTTGTCGGTCGTCTCGACGATCGCGAGTTCTTCCAGGCGTTTCTCGACGCCGTCGGCGATCGCGCGCAGCAGCCGCGCGCGTTCCACCGGGGGAGTGGCGGCCCAGGCGGGGAAGGCCGCCTTCGCGGCGGCGACCGCGGCGTCGGCTTCCGGCGCCCCACCTCGGGCGACCCGGGCGACGACGCGGCCGTCGATCGGGGACAAGTCCTCGAACGTGTCCGCGGAAGCAACCCGGCGGCCCCCGATCCAGTGTCGGGTGTCGACGGCGGTTCCGGCGACGAACGCGGTGTTCATGACGCCCTCCAGGAGGTATCGTTCGGATCCAAACGTATCCGCCGTCTCGTTCTCGGTCAAGGGAGTGGTGATGACTGCAGTGCAGGTGGACGATCCGGTCGCGGGCACGGACTGGGTGGCGCGGGCCGCCACCGTCCGCGTCCCGGAGGGGCTGTTCGTGGCCGGTGAGCCGCGCGAGGCCGCCGGGACACGGGAAGTGCGGTCCGCGCGTGATGGGGCGTTGCTGACCGAGCTGTCCTGGCTCGACGCGGGCGGGGTGGGCCGGTCTGTGGCGGCCGCGTTGGCGTGTTCGTCGTCTTGTTCCGGGGCGGAGGAGTGGTGATGACTGCAGTGCAGGTGGACGATCCGGTCGCGGGCACGGACTGGGTGGCGCGGGCCGTCACCGTCCGCGTGCCGGAGGGGCTGTTCGTGGCCGGTGAGCCGCGCGAGGCCGCCGGGACACGGGAAGTGCGGTCCGCGCGCGACGGCGTGCTGCTGACCGAGCTGCCCTGGGCCGGCGAGCGCGACGCCGACCGGGCCGTCGCCGCCGCGCGGGAGGCGTTCGACCGGGGGGCGTGGCCGCGGCTGCACCCGCGCGAACGCGGCGAGATCCTGCAGCGGTTCGCCGCGCTGGTCGAGCAGCACCGGGGTGAGCTCGCGCTGCTCGTCAGCCTGGAAATGGGCAAGCCGATCCGGCAGGCCCACGACATCGAACTGCGCGCCCTGATCCGCACCCTGCGCTTCTACGGCGAGCTCGCCGACAAGGACCACGGCGAGGTCGCCCCCACCGCCGAGGGCGAGCTGGCCCTGGTCACCCGGGAGCCCGCCGGGGTGGTCGCCGCGGTCGTGCCGTGGAACTTCCCGCTCACCCTGGCCGGATGGAAGTTCGCCCCCGCCCTCGCCGCCGGCTGCACGGTCGTGCTCAAGACGTCCGAACGCAGCCCGCTCTCCATGCAGCGCGTCGCGGCGCTCGGGGCCGAGGCGGGCCTGCCGCCGGGCGTGCTGAACGTCCTCTCCGGGGACGGTGACGTCGTCGGACGGCGCCTCGGCGAGCACTCCGGCGTCGACGTCCTGACCTTCACCGGGTCCACCGAGGTCGGGCGGCACTTCCTGCGCTACGCCGCGGACAGCAACCTCAAGCGCGTCTACCTGGAGCTCGGCGGGAAGTCGCCGAACATCGTGCTGCCCGACGCGCCCGATCTCGACGCCGCCGCGGACACCGCGGCCTGGGCGATCTTCTTCAACTCCGGCCAGATGTGCACCGCCGGCTCGCGGCTGGTCGTGCACCGGGACGTCGCCGACCGGGTCGTGGATCGCGTCCTCGCGACGGCGAGCGGCTGGTTCCCGGCCGACCCGCTCCTGCCGGACACGAAGATGGGCCCGCTGGTCGACGCGGCCCACCTGGACCGGGTGCGCACGGCCGTCCGCCGCGGGGTCGACCAGGGCGCCCGGCTGGTCACCGGCGGCGGACAGGTGCTGGCCGAGACCGGCGGGAGCTACCTCGAGCCGACCGTCCTGACCGGTTGCGCGCCTGGCAACCCGGTCGTCGAGGAAGAGATCTTCGGTCCGGTGCTGGCCGTGCAGGTCGTCGCCGACGAGGCCGAGGCCGTCCGCGTCGCCGGTGACACGCCGTACGGCCTCGCCGCGGCGCTGTGGACGGCGGACCTCGGGGCGGCGCACCGGATCTCGCGGCGGCTGCGGGCCGGGACCGTGTGGGTGAACTGCTACGAGGAGGGCGACCTGTCGGTCCCGTTCGGCGGGGTGAAGCTGTCCGGCTTCGGCCGCGACAAGTCCCGGCACGCCCTCGACGAGTACCGCGACCTCAAGACCACCTGGATCCATCATGGCTGAGCGGCGGCCGCTGGTCGTCGTCCCGGCCCGCTTCTCGGCGAGCGCGTCCGCGCTGCGGTACCGGGCCGAGGTCGGGGCGCGGGCCCTGCTCGAAGCGGTCTTCGCGGCCGGGGGTGAACCGCTGTTGATGCACCCGGCCGATCCCGCGGACGTCCCGGCCCGGCTGGCCGTGGCGGACGGTGTGCTGCTGCCCGGCGGCGGCGACCTGCACCCGAGCTGGGCCGGCCAGGACGCCCACCCGAGCGAGTACGACGTCGACGTCGAGCAGGACGCGTTCGACCTCGCGGTGGCGGCCTGGGCGCTGGAAGCCGGGCGGCCGCTGCTGGCGATCTGCCGCGGCGCGCAGGTCGTGAACGTGGCCCTCGGCGGCGACGTCGTGCAGGACCTGCCCGGCCACCGGCACCGGGTACAGCCCGCCAAGGCCGCCTCGGGATCGCTGCTGGCGTCGCTCACCGGCGACGCGTTGGAGGTGTCGTGCTTCCACCACCAGGGCCTGGGCCGCCTCGGCGCCGGGCTCACGGTGGTGGCCGAGGCCGCGGACGGCGTTCCCGAGGCGATCGAGCTGCCGTCCGCCCGCGGCTGGTTCCTCGGGCTCCAGTGGCACCCGGAGGACACCGCCGCGACCGACCCCGCCCAGGCCGCGTTGTTCGCCGCCTTCGTGGCCGCTGCCCGGTCTCAAACGCCCCAATGTGGCGTTCGGTGCGTCTGACGCACCCAATGTGGCGTTCGGTGCGTTGGACGCACCCAACGCCACATTGGGGCGCGGGTCAGTCGGTCTGAGGGGTCTCCCAGGCCTTGT
>NZ_JBSGBK010000135.1:0-15496 GCF_053601215.1 Amycolatopsis sp. NPDC004772 | reverse complement strand
TCTGCCCCCACCGCATCGGCGCGGTCGCGCAAGCCGCCCTGGTACTCACCCAGTTCGAGCACCAGGGCCGCTACTGAGAAAACCCCAATGTGGCGCTTGAAAGCCGGCGTCAGCAGACGCTGTCGGCCGGTTCCGGGTTCGCGAGCCCGAACAGCGGCCGCAGCTTCAGGCCGATCCACGTGCCGCCGAGGGCGAACACGCCCCACAGCCAGCCGTGCAGGCTGCCCGTCGAGATGCCGCCCAGGTACGCGCCGATGTTGCAGCCGCCCGCCATGCGCGCGCCGACGCCCATCAGGACGCCGCCGATGAGCGCCGCGGCCGCCGTGCGCCACGGGATCGAGCTGTGGATCTTCCACGCGCCCGCGGCCGCGGCGGCCACCGCGGCGCCGAGCATGATGCCGATGTCGGTCAGGCTGGTCTTGTCGCGCCAGATCGGGCCGGCCAGCGACGTCGCGTTGGCCTTCAGCCGCCAGAACTCCCACGTCTCCGGGTGCAGCCCGAACACCTGCAGGACCTTCGCGCCCCACAGGGCGAACGCGCTGGTGATACCCCAGATCCCGCCGGAGACGAGGAACACCGCGGCGGCCAGCACGCCCAGCACGACCGCGCCGGCGAGCATCGGCCACGAGCCGCGGAAGACCCGGGCGAAGCCGCGCGCGGTCGGGACGACGTCCACCGGCGGCGGGGTCCGGCGGCGTTGCACCGCCCGGGTCACGAGGACGATCCCAGCGAGGACGGCGATGGTGATCGCCCACGAGCCGAACCAGCCGACGTGGTCGGACAGCAGCACGCCCTTCAGCTCGGGCCAGCCGGACAGCACCGGGTACGCCCAGGTGTAGAGCACCGAGCCGGCGACGAACCCGCCGAGGGTCAGCACGATCGCGGACTGGCCGGAGCCGACGGCGAACAGCGTCCCGGACGCGCAGGCGCCGCCGAGTTGCATGCCGATCGCGAAGAGGGTCGCGCCGACGAAGAGGGCGAGGCCGAGCGCACCCGCGGCCGGCGCCGGCTTGCTGCCGAAGAGGCCGCTGCCGGTGCCCGCGATCAGCGCGATGAGCGTCGCGGCGGTGCCGAGCAGGACGGTGTGGGCGCGCAGGCCCTGGCCGTTGCCGACGGCGATCAGCTGCCGCCACGCCGAGGTGAAGCCGAAGCGCGAGTGGAACAGCGCGAGGCCGAGCCCGAGGCCGAGCAGCAGCAGGATGCCGAACTTGGCGCCCTGGCTCGCCCAGACGTACCAGGTCAGGCCGGCCGCGAGCACGCCGGCAACGGCGAGGGGCCCGATCCTGACGGGGTCTTCCGGCCGCGGCACGGGCGCTGCGCAGGAGGCGGGAAAATGCTTGGCCCCGATCGGGGATTGGGTCGTCGCCACGGGCTGCTCCAGGCTCGGGCGGGCAGGACGATCACAAGCTAGGACGGGTGACCGAGCCATCGCAGCCCGTCGCACAGTGTGGGACGAACGGAGCAATCCGGGTACGCGAAAGGGCCCCCTCGCCGGCGAGGGGGCCCTTCACGGAACCTGCGTTATTCGTTCGTCTTCACGCACATCGTCGTCGCCGGCTCCGGGTAGACCGCGACGCGCGTGGCGTCGGTGCCCTCGCAGACGCTCTTGTCCGCCTGACCCGTCACGACCTTGACGAGCTCGCCGTCCTTGGTCGGGTCGGTGCACGGGACCTTCAGGTAGCCCTTGGTCTGGGACGTGAAGTTCGCCAGGCAGTCGCCCTGCTTCGCGTTGATCATCAGGCACAGCTTGTACGAGCTGCGGCCGCTGACCGAGTAGGTGTCGTAGCCCGCGGTCGGGCCGCCGGGGCAGTCCTCGGAGGAGGTCTCCAGCTTCTTGGCGATCTTGACGTTCGCCTTCGGGTCGTTGCAGTCGGCCTTCGCCGGGTCGTCGCCGCCCTGGGTGAACTCGGTGATGGTGAGGCAGTCACCCGCGTTCGAGGTGGCCGGGGACTTCATGAACGAGACGATCCCGATGATCACGATCGCGACCACCACGATGGCGCCGATGCCGCCCAGGATCAGCCGCGGCGCCTTCGAGCGCTTCGGCGGCGCGGGCGGGAAGCCGGGCTGGCCGCCGGGCGGGAACTGGCCGGGCGGCGGGCCGAACTGGCCCGGCTGGCCCTGCGGCTGCCCGTACTGGCCGGGCTGGCCGTACGGCTGCTGCGGCTGGCCGCCGGGAGGCGGTCCGTAGGGATCGGGCTGACCCACCGGCTGCTGGCCCCCGGGGGCCGGAGGGGGAACGCTCACTGTGAACCTCACACATGTGAAATGAGAACCGACCGGGTTATCAAACACGCAGGGTGAGCGGAGTCCGCAGCGGGGTCCCTATTTGCACTAATTACCCACAGAAAAGGCGCCCCGCCGGTTACGGAGCGCCTTCACTGCGGAACTGTGAGCCAGGTTACTCGCGGAAGTACGAGAGCAGCCGCAGGATCTCGAGGTACAGCCAGACCAGCGTGGTCATCAGGCCGAACGCGGTGTACCAGGCCCACTTCGACGGCATGCCCTCGCGGATCATCCGGTCCGCCTGGTCGAAGTCGAGCAGGAAGCTGAAGGCCGCGATGCCGATGCAGACGAGGCTGAACACGATGGCCAGCGGGCCGCCGTCGCGCAGCGGGTTGAAGCCGAACGCCAGCGAGCTGATCAGGTTGAACAGCATCAGGATGGCGACACCGACGACGGCGCCGACGATCCACTTGGTCAGCTTCGGCGTGACCTTGACCGCGCCGGTCTTGTAGACGACCAGCATGCCGATGAACACACCCGCGGTACCGATGATCGCCTGCAGCGCGATACCGGGGTAGATCGCTTCGAAGACGCCGCTCAGCGCACCGAGGAACAAGCCTTCGGCCGCGGAGTACGTCAGCGTCAGCGCGCCGCTCGGCTTCTGGCGGAAGATGATCACCAGCGAAATGACGAGCCCGACGATCAAGCCGCCGAGCATCGCGCCGATGAGCGCGCCGGAGAGCCGGCCGGTCTCGGCGATCTGGACCTGGGCCCAGATCCCGGTGACCACCCCGACGAGCAGCGCGACGCCGAGGGACACGCCCGTCTTGACGACGACGTCGTCGACGGTCATCGGCCGGTCGCCCTCGCCGGAGGCGGCCTGGCCGGGGCCGTACCCGGGCACGCCGCCCTGGGGTTGGTTGAAGCCCACCGGGGGCCCGTACTGCCCGTAAGTCTGGGTTCCGCCGCCGGGCAGGTTGCGGAACGCCGGGTTGCTACTGGAACGCACCTGATCCTCCTGGATCTGCTGCTTGGATCATCGCTGCATCGGGTTCAACGACCGCCGCGGGCGCGGGGTTCCCGTCGAGTAAAGACGACTTTACTCGACGGCAGGTCGGCTGCCTCGGACGACACGGTAAGCGACGGACATCACGACCGTTCGCCGACAGCCACCCGAAGAGCGGTACACAGTTTCGCCCCTTGGCGCAACGCTCACCTCGCGTGCTCGGACGTTCACCGAACGCGTGTCGGGGTTTTGATCAGTCGTGTGACCTGCAGAGACGCCGGGCGCTGCCGCGCGTCCAACGAAGGAGCATTGACACATGGGGTGGTCAACACACCCGCGCGCGGGTGCTCGCGCGCTGACCGGGCTCGTCGCCGCGGCCCTGCTCGGCACGCTCTCCGTGACCGCCGGCGCGCCCGCCGCCTCGGCCGCGAGCCAGGAGGGCATCGGCTACGAGGTCAAGCCGGGCCAGGACATGACCCCGCGGCCCAGCCGCAACTGGCTCGGTTCGTACCTCGTCGGCGGGGCGCAGGTCTTCTGCGTGAGCTTCCAGCTCAAGGCGCCCGACACCGACGAGCAGTACAAGCCGGGCGACGAGCTGCTCACGAAGTGGGGCACCAAGCTGCCCGCCGACCAGGCGGCGAACATCTCCTACCTGCTGCTGCGCTACGGCGACACGAAGAAGCCCGCCGAAGCCGCCGCGCTCGCCCACCTGCTGCACTCGTGGACCGCCGCCCCGCGCACGGCGGCCGACCTGGACCCGTCGCTCGGCTACGACAAGATCGGCTACGACGCGAAGTACCACCTCGACCTCCTGCCCGCGGACGCCAAGGCCGCCGTCGACCAGCTGAAGACCGACGCCGAAGCCAACCGCGGGCCGTGGACGGCCTCGGTGACCACGCCGAAGGGCGACCAGCACCCCGGCGAGGCCGCCGAGTGGACGGTCACCGTGAAGAACGCCAAGGACAAGGGCGTCCCGGACGTCCCGGTGAAGCTGACGGCGACCGCCGCCACCCTCGACGGTGAGGCCTCTGGGAAGGCGGACGCCGCGGCCGGGAACTCGAGCCCGCAGGCCGCCGCGAAGGACGTCACGCTCAAGACGGGCGCCGACGGCACCGTGACGGTGAAGCTGACCCCGACCGGCGACCAGCCGAAGCTCGTGGCCGCGCTGTCCGCTCCGGCCGACCGGCCGTACGTGCGGGTGCCGGTCGACACCAAGGTGCAGCGGGTCGTCTCCACCGGCGGCGAGAAGGAACTGACCGCACAGGGCGTGGTCGACGTCGCCAAGCCCGGCCGGGTCCAGGTGACCAAAACGGACGCGAACACGGGTCAGGGCGTCGGCGGCGCGGTCCTGCGGATCACCGGCAAGGACAAGACGTCCGCGGCCGTCGGGCAGGACGGCAAGCCGCTCACCGGGGCCGACGGCAAGCCCGCGGTCGTCACCACCGACGGCAAGACCGGCGGCGTGACGGTCGAGAATCTGCGCGCCCCGCAGGAGATCTGCGTCGTCGAGGCGAGCCCGCCGCCGGGCTACACGAACGCCTTCGACCCGAAGAACCCGCCGTCGGCGTGCGGCACCGTCAAGCCGGGCGAGACGCTCGCCCTGACGGTGACGAACAAGCCCAACGAGGTCCCGCGCGCGATCCCGGCCGGCGACCAGCCGGTCGCGCGGGCGCAGGGCGTCGTCGAGACGAGCTACTCCGTACCGGGCCTGGCCGGGCTCGGCCTGCTCGTGCTGCTGGCGGGCGGGCTGATCGGCGTCGCCGCGCGGCGGGCGTCCCGGCGGTAACGGCGTGGCGGAGCACGGCGGCGACTGGCGGGCCGAGGACTGGTTCGTCGAGGAATGGCACCGGGGTATCGGCTGGGCGGCCGGCGAGGACGAGCCGGACGGCGGTCCCCCGGAGCCGCCCGCGCGCAAACCCGGCCGGGGCCGGCTGCTGACCGGCTTCGCCCTCGGCGCGGCGACCGTGCTCGCGGTGCAGTTCGGCTCCTCCGTGGTCAGCGTGCCGCGGGTGGCCGTCGTGTCCGGTACGGCGCTGCCCGCCGCGGGGGCGGCGGGAGCCGCGGCCGCGGTGCCGTCCCCATCCCCGGCGGCCACCTCGTCCCCGGCTCCGGCCGCGCCCGCCGCGCAGACGCCGTCGCCGGCCGCGCCACCGCCGTCCCCGCCGCCGCAGGCGCGGGGCACCGTCCGGCTGCCCGCCGGCGGGACGGCGACGCTCGTGCGCAAGGACCTCGGCCCGGGTGGCGAGCTGCCGGTGCCCACCGACCTCGGCCAGGCGACGTGGTGGGGCGCGTCACTCGACGCCGCGGGCGGGGCGAGCGTGTTCGCCGGCCACGTGAACTGGCGGGGCGCGACCGGGCCGTTCGCCGAGCTGTGGACCGCGCAGGTCGGCGCCGCGGTGACCATTGTGGACAGTGCTGGTAAGACCTGGCGGTACCGGATCTCGCAGCTGGTCACGGTGCACAAGAGCGACCTGCCGGCCCGGGCCGACTACCTGTTCGGCCAGTCCGGCCCGCACCGCGTGGTGCTGGTGACGTGCGGCGGCCGCTGGGTCGGCGGCTCGGACGGCTACGAGGAGAACCGCGTCGTCATCGCGGAGCCCAGCTAAGTTACTCGTGGGTAACATCACGTTTCGAAACGGTGGTCGCGGGCGTCGCCATGCAGCAGAATGCCCAGGGTCAGGGCTGCGGAGCGAGAGGTGTGAAGACCATGGCGACGTTCTTGGTGACCGGCGCGACCGGACTGATCGGGCGTCACTTCACCCGGCTGCTGCTGTCCCGCCCCGACGACGACCGCGTCGCCCTCGTGGTGCGCGCGTCCTCGCGGGCCAAGCTCGCCGCGCTGGTCGACCAGTGGCCGCACTCCGACCGCGTCACGCTCGTCACCGGCGACCTCGGCGAGCCGCTGCTCGGAGTGTCCGAAGCGGACCGCGAGCAGCTGCGCGGAGGTGTCGACCACATCGTCCACCTCGCCGCGCTCTACGACCTCACCGCCGACGACGAAGCCAGCATCAAGGCCAATGTGGACGGTACGCGGGCTGTCGTCGACCTCGCCGCGGACCTGCGCGCGGGCTGCCTGCACCACGTGTCGTCGGTGGCCGTCGCGGGCGACCACGAAGGCGTTTTCACCGAGGAGATGTTCGACGCCGGGCAGCGCCTCGTCACGCCGTACCACCGGACCAAGTTCGAAGCCGAGAAGATCGTCCGCGAGCAGGACCGGGTGCCCTGGCGGGTGTACCGGCCGGCCGTCGTCGTCGGGCACTCCGAGACCGGCGAGATGGACAAGATCGACGGCCCGTACTACCTCTTCCCGGCGATCAACCGGCTCGCCGGGCTGCCCGACGTGCTGCCGGTCGTCGGCCCCGACCTCGGCGACACGAACATCGTGCCAGTCGACTACGTCGCCAAGGCGCTGCTGGAGCTGGTGGTCAAGCCGGGCCTCGACGGCCACGCCTTCCACCTGGTCAACCCCGAGCCGCAGCCGGTCGTCTCGGTGTACAACGCCTTCGCGCGGGCCGCGGGCGCGCCGACGATCACCGTCCAGCTGGGCGAAGGCCTCTCGAAGCGGATCGTCGGGCTGGTCAAGCTGACCGAGCACATCCCCGGCGTCACCATCGCGCGCGACGCCGTCATGGAGCGCTTCGGCATCCCGCCGGTGCTACTGGACACGATGGCGTTCCCATCGGTGTTCTCCTCGGCCGAGACGCGCAAGGCGCTGGCCGGCACGGTCGAGGTCCCGCGGCTGGAGGAGTACGCGCCGACGCTGTGGCGCTACTGGCGCGAGCACCTCGACCCGTTCCGCGCGCGCAAGCACGGCCCGCGCGGCGAGCTCGACGGCCGCCGCGTGATCATCACCGGCGCGTCCTCGGGCATCGGGCGGGCGACCGCGCTGAAGGTGGCGGCCGCGGGCGGCGTGCCGCTGCTCGTCGCGCGCCGCCAGCACGAGCTGGAGGAGGTCCGCGACGAGATCGTCGCCGCCGGCGGCACGGCGTCGGTGTACCCGGCCGACCTGACCGACGAGGACTCGGTGCGCAAGGCCGTCGACGCGATGCTGGCCGAGCACGGCCGGATCGACATGCTGGTCAACAACGCCGGCCGGTCGATCCGCCGGTCGATCAAGCTGTCCTACGACCGGATGCACGACTACGAGCGCGCGATGGCCATCAACTACTTCGGCGCGGTGCGGCTGATCCTCGCGGTGCTGCCGCACATGTCGGAGCGGAAGTTCGGGCACATCGTGAATGTGTCGTCGATCGGCGTCCAGGGCATCGCGCCGCGCTTCTCGGCGTACGCGGCCTCGAAGGCGGCGCTGGACTACTTCTCGCGGATCGCGGCGACCGAGACGCACGGCGACGGGATCACCTTCACCACCATCCACATGCCGCTGGTGCGGACACCGATGATCCGGCCGACGAAAATCTACGACGCGTTCCCGACGAAGTCGCCGGAGCAGGCCGCGGACATGGTGATGAAGGCGCTCGTCGAACGGCCCAAGCACATCGGCACCCCGGCGGGGCAGGCGATCGGGCTGGCGTACACGCTGACGCCGGGCCTCACCGACGCCGTCGCGTACCAGGGTTTCCGGATCTTCCCGGATTCGACCGCGGCGGGCGGTTCGGGCGAACTCAAGATCGGACGTGGCGAGAAACACCTCTCGCGCGCGGCGATGGCGCTGGCCCGGCTCTCGCGCGGCTTCCACTGGTAATCGGTCCGGCTGGTCAGCACGGTGGTCTCACTCTGCGTTCCCGGGGTGAGGCCATTCCGGCGACACGGCGACACGTGTTGGTGATTCGTGAAGCCGGAAGGCGGAGGCGGCGGGTGCCCGGGTACGGTCGGGCCCATGGTTCCTGAGCGCGACCCCGCCGCAACCGCCCTCAACGGCCTCCTCCCCCTCCGTCGTGAGTACACGCAGGCCTGGCACGGTTTCGACCGCAACGAGGTGCGGCAGTACCTCGATCACGTCGAAGCCCAGCTGCGCCGGGTGCTCAGCGAACGCGACGCCGCCGCGGCCCAGGCCGCCGCCGCGACCCGCGAGGCCGAAACGGTGCGACAGCAGGTCGCGGCCCTGGAAGCGCGCATCGAGGAGCTGAAGAAGCCGCCGGAGCGGCTCGAGGACCTCGACGAGCGGATGCAGCGCACGGTGACGCTCGCCCAGGCGCGCGCGGACGAGATCATCAAGCGCGCCGAGGTCGCCGCGGAGAAGACGTGGGCGTCCTCGACGGAGGCGTCGACGAAGCTGCGTGAGCGGTACTCGAAGCTGGTGGCGGAGCTGGACAAGCAGGCCGACCTGCTGCACTCCGAGCACGAGAACGCGCTGGCGGAGACGCGCGCCGAGGTCCAGCGGCTGACGATCGAGGCGGCCCAGCGCCGGGAGCTCCTGGACAACGAGGCGGAGCGCAAGCGCCGGAAGCTGGAGCGCGAGTTCGAGGCGTCCCAGGCGGCCCAGAAGGCCACGCTGGAGAAGCACATCGCGGACCAGCGCACGGCGAGCAAGAACCAGGCGGAGCGCCGGATCGCGGAGGCGACGGCGGAGGCGAAGCGGCGTCTGGACGAGGCGACCGCGGAGGCCAAGCGCCGGCTCGACGAGGCGACCACCCAGGCGGCCCAGCGCACGACGGCGGCCAACCGCAAGGTCGAGCGGCTGGCGGAGATCCGCGAGCAGGCGCGCAAGAGCCTGGCGATGGCGGAGGACATCCTCAACCACAGCGAGACGCAGCTGGCCACGCTGCCGGAGGAGGCGGTGATCCCCCAGGCGTCGAAGCTGGTCGGCGGGGACGCGGAGTCGGCGACCACGCCGGCGGCGCCGGTGGTCCCGGTGGTGCAGCCGTCGATCCCGAAGTCGGCGGCGCCCAAGCCGGCGGCTTCGAAGCCGGCCCCGAAGCCCGCTGCGGCGCCCAAGCCGGCTGCAGCGCCGAAGCCGGCCAACTCGAACGGCCCGGCGACCAAGCCCGCGAACGGCAACGGGTCCACCAGCAATGGCGCGAAGCCGCTGTCGCCGTCGGGGAGCAAGCCGGGCAACTGAGCCACGGCATCTGTGAAGGCCGCGTTGCGGGACTCCTGGGTCCCCGGCGCGGCCTTCATCGCGTGAGCAACCCCAGCCGAGCGCGTCGCGAAGCCTGCAACCCGCGCGCGTGGAGGGGCCCCCCGGTTTTTACGTTACCGGCGGGCACCGACAGTTTCCGGTGGCCGGCAGCGGCGCGCGCTCAGTCATCCACAGCGGCGCGCCCTCAGTTGCGCGCCGTCCGGGCCCAGGGGTTCGCCGTCTCCAGCTGGGCCGCCAAGCCCAGCAGCAACGGCTCTCCGCCCGGGCGGGTCACCAGCTGGACCGACGTCGGCAGGCCCGACACCACCGACCTGCCCGTCGGGACCGTGATCGCCGGGTAGCCCGCGAAGTTCCACTGGCCCGTGAAGCCCGCCAAGCGCGTCGACGGCAGCACGTTCGCCAGCCAGCCTCGCTCGTGCCAGCGGCCCGCCTTCACCGGCCAGTGGGACAGCGTCGGCGTCAGCAGCACCTCGTGCGCCGCGAAGAACTCCTCCGCCCGGGCGATCCAGCGATCACGCGTCCGCGCGCGGATCAAGCCCGTCCTCTCGACCAGGCGGCCCGCGCGGATGTGGGCGCGGGTCCGGCGCTGCAGCCGCTTGACGTCGAACTCGCGGGCCTGGGCTGCCGGGCCCGCCAGCCAGCGGGCCGTCATGCCGAGGACCATCGTCGCCGGGTAGCGGGGTGCGGCCGGGGCTATCTCGTGACCCGCCGCCGCCAGGAGGCCCGCCGCCGTCGAGACCGCCGCCACCAGCTCGCGCGGGACCGGGCTGTGCAGCAACGGCACCGTCGTCGACATGCCGATGCGGACCGGCGACGGCGACGTCACCGCGGCCAGCTCAGGCGCGCCTGCCAGCACCGACACCAGCAACGCCGTGTCGGCGACCGTCGTGGCCAGCGGGCCGTGGACCGACATGCCGAACCAGCCGCCCTCCGCCAGCAGGTCCGCGCCCGGCTTCAGCCCCACCAGGCCGCACATCGCCGCCGGGAGGCGGACCGAGCCCATGCCGTCCGAGCCGTGGGCCAGCGGGACCAGCCCCGCCGCCACCGCCGCCGCGCTGCCGCCCGATGAGCCGCCCGCCGCGTACGTCGGGTCCCAGGGGTTGCGGGCGATGCCGTCCGGGGTGTCGCTCATCGGCCAGATGCACAGCTCCGGCACCCGGGTCAGCCCGACGATCACCGCGCCCGCCGCCCGCAGCCGCGTCGCGATCACGCCGTCCGCGTCCGCCCGCGCCGACGTCCCCGCCAGCGAACCGTGCGACGCGTATTCGCCGGCCACCTCCGTGACGTCCTTGACCGCGACGGGCACCCCGGCCAGTGGCAGCGTCGCGAGATCCGGCCGCGCGGCGACCTCCGCGGCTTCCTTCAGCGCCTCTTCGGCGCGCACCCGCCGGAAGGCGCCGACGACGCCGTCCGCCGCGGCGATCCGCTCCAGGGCCTCCTCGGTGACCTGCACCGGATCGAGCTTCCCGGCCCGGACGGAGGCCGCGATCTCCACTGCCGTGAGCACCATGATCGGACCCTAGCCCACGGAAAGGTGACAGCGGCAGAGAAAACGTCTCAGATAGCGCCCGCTCGCAGGGCGTAGGCGACGGCGTGGGCGCGATTGTTGAGGCCGCAGCGGGTCATCAGCCCGTAGAGGACGTTCTTCACGGTCCGCTCCGAGTAGCACAGCTTCGCCGCGATCTCCTCGGTCCCGAAGCCCTCGGCGACCAGCCGCAGCACGTCGCACTCGCGGGCCGCGAGCCCGGACAGCGTGAGCCCGTTCGGTTCCAGGACGTCCTTGCGCATCCGCTGCACCTGCGCGAGCAGCGCACCCTGCAGCCGCGGCGGCAGGTTGGCCGTGCCGTCGCCCGCCGCGAGCACCGCCGTCACCAGCTCGGCGCCGCCCGTCTCGCGGCGCGGCAGGATCGCCACCACGCCGGCCTCCAGTGCCGCCATCAGGTCGCTTTCGCGGAAGTGCTCGACGACCAGCACGACGTGCGACGCCTTGGCCGCCCGGATCTCGCCCAGGACGGCCTCGGTGACGTGGTCCTCCATCACCAGCAGCACGTCCGGCACGAGGTCGGTCAGCCGGACGTCGGGATGGTTGTCCAGCAGGCTCACCGCGCCGGCGTGCGTGATCGGGTCCGAGGCGAGGACGCTCACTTCGACGGGCTTCATGGGGGCAGTGTGGACGGCGTGTCTTCACGCCTTCCCTATTCCGTCTTCACGCCCGTGAAGAAAGCTCCCCGAAGGCCGCCCGCGCCCGGTCCAGGCACTCCGGCATCCGCCCGGCCGCGCGGGCCCAGTCGCGCTTGGCGCGCCAGTACTCTTCACGCGCTTCCGGCGTCCAGCCCGCCAGCTCCGGCTCGACCCGGGCCTCCAGGTCGGCCAGGAGCTCGCCGAGTTCGCCGGTGATCGCGCCCATCCGGTCCAGCACCAGATCGGCGAACCGGAAGTCGAGCCGCGTCACGGCAGGCGCGGCCGCGGCATCGGGCCGCCGGTCGCCTCCAGCAGCTGCGCCAGCCGCGACAGGATCACGTCGAACTCCTGCTCCCAGTCGCTCATCGCCTGGCCGAACCGCACCGATGCCTCACCGCGCCAGGACGCCTGCACCAGCGCCATCTCGCTGTTGACGTCGCGCAGGCGGGACCGGGCGCCGTCGAGGGTGGCCGCGAAGCAGGCGGCGGCCCGCTGCATGTCTTCGGTCGGCGCTGTCGCCATTCGAGGGCTCCTCTCCGGCTCCCGAGCGTGGCGCACGCGGTGGCGGCGCGAAACCCCGCCCGGGTGCCCTTGCCCGAATGTCCGCCATCCTTGCCTGCCGGTTCACGGCGTCCGCGTATGCTCACGGCAGGCATCCGGCGCGTGACGATTCGTTCACGCACGAAGGGAGACCGATGTCGGCCGCGGACGGCTCCGCACCGAGACTCCAGCTGCTGGGCCCCTTGAAGGCCTGGCAGGGTGAAACGGAGCTGGACCTCGGCTCCGCGCACCGGCGCACGGTCCTCGCCGCGCTGGCGATGCACCCGGATCGCACGGTTTCCCGCGAGGAGCTGATCGACGCCGTCTGGGGTGACGCGCCGCCGCAGAGCGCGCAGGGCTCCATCTACACCTACGTCTCCGGGCTGCGGCGCGCGCTGGAACCCGGCCGCGCCAAGGGCGAGGGCCCGCAGCTGCTCGCGTCGATCGGTTCCGGCTATTCGCTGCGGCTGGACGCCGAGGCGATCGACGTCCACCGGTTCGAAGCCCTGCGCGAGCAGGCTCAACGCCGGCACGCGGCCGGTGACCTCCGCGGCGCCCGGGAATCCTTCGACGAAGCCTTGGGGCTCTGGCACGGCGTCCCGCTGTCCGGCCTGCCCGGCCCGTTCGCCGCCGCGCAGCGCGCCCGGCTCGCCGAGGTGCGGCTGGCGACCATCGAGCGGCGCGCCGAGGTCGTCCTGGACTCGGGCGGGCACACCGAACTCGTCGCCGAACTGACCGCGCTGACCCGCGAACACCCGTTCCGCGAGACGTTGCGGGGGCTGCTCATGCGCGCGCTGGTCCGGGCCGGGCGGCGGACCGAGGCGATCGCGGTCTACGCCGACGTGCGCGAAAGGCTCGTCGAGTCCTCAGGCACCGAACCGGGCCCGGCCCTGCGGCGGCTGCACGACGAGCTGCTGGCGAAGCCCGCCGCGGCACCGGAACCCAAGCCGGCGCCGGTTTCGCCGGCGCCGCGGCTGCCGACCGCGGCCCTGCCGGAGCGAGCGGAGATCTTCGTCGGCCGGGAGGCGGAACTCGACCGGCTGCACGAGGCCGTCGTCGAGCTCGGGGCCGGGGTGGGGCGGTCGGTGTGGCTGGAGGGCGAGCCGGGCAGCGGCCGGACCGCGCTGCTCGCCGAAGTCCTCGCCGCGGCCCAGGACTTCCGCCCGGCCTTCGCCGCCGCGGACGCGCTGGACCAGCGGTTCGCCCTGCGGCCGCTGCTCGACGCGCTGGGCGTGCACCCGCGCGCCACCGACCCGCGCCGGGCCGCCCTGGCCGCGCGGCTCGCCGGACAGCCCGGCGAGGATCCCGTGGACGACGTCCTCGAGCTGGTCCGCGAGCTGTGCGCGGAGGCGCCGCTCGTGCTCGTGCTCGACGACCTGCAGTGGGCCGACGACACCACGCTGCGCGTCTGGCGCTACCTGAGCCGGGAGACGCGGCAGCTGCCGCTGCTGCTCGTCGGGGCGTGCCGTCCGGTACCCCGGCCGGCCGCGCTGGACGATCTGCTTGACAACGATGACATCACCGTCCTGGCCCTGCCGCCGCTGACCGAGGACGCCGCGCGCGAACTGGCCACCGAGCTGGCCGGCGCGCCACCCGGGCCGGGCCTGCAGCTGCTGGTCTCCTACGGGGCCGGGAACCCGCGCTACGTCCGGGAAATCGTCGAGACGCTGCTCGCGCAGTCGATGATCGTGCTCGACGGCGTCCACGCGCACCTGGACGGCAATTCGTGCCAGACGATCCCGTCGCCGCTGGGCGCGCGGATCACGCAGTACCTGAGCTTCCTGTCCAGCGGGACCCGCGACACGCTGCGCTGGGCGGCGCTGCTGGGCCGCGAGTTCTCGCCGGGCGACATCGCCGTCGCCACCGAACGGCCGCCGATGGCGCTGGTCGGCGCGGTCGACGAGGCGATCACCTCGGGGGTGCTCGTCGAATCGGGCGACCGGCTGGCGTTCCGGCACTCGCTGGTGCGGCGCGTGCTCTACGAAAAGACGCCGGCCGCGATGCGGGTCGCGCTGCACCGGCAGCTGGCCGAGGCCTTCGCCGCCGCCGGCGCGCCCGCCGAACGCGTCGCCGAGCAGCTCGCCGCCGCGCCCGCGCAGGTGGACCCGTGGGTGACCGGGTGGCTGCTGGAGCACATCGGAACGGTGGCCACCGAGGCCCCGCGGACCGCCGTGGACCTGCTGCGCCACGCCGTCACCCAAGGCACGCTGCCGCCGGACGCGCGGGAGACGCTGACCGCGACGCTGGCCCGGCTACTGTTCTGGCTCGGACGGGAGCCCGAAGCCGAAGCGCGCTCGGTCGTCGCGCGGACGTCCGACAGCAGGCGCGCGGCCGAAATGCGCTGGATCCTGGCCTACGTCTACTACCGCCGCGGCGACTTCGCCGAGGCGACCGCCGAACTCAAGCGGACGCTCGACGACGCCGACGTGCCGGAGATGTGGCGCGGGCGGCACGAGTCGCTGCTGGCCACGCTGGAGAAACTGGGCGAGGAGACGGCGCTGGCCCCGGCCGGGCTGCACCCGCTGGACGACGCGGCGCTGGCCGTGCCGAACCTCGACAGCCTCGACGACGCCGCCGAGCCGCTCGACGCCGCCCGCCGGATCGCCGCGACGCGCGCGGTGCCGGGCGAGATGCACCTGGCCGGCGCGGTGCACTATTACTGGCTGGGCCGCTGGCGGGAGGCGCTGGCCGAGCTGGACGCGGTGATCCGCGACGGCGCCGAGACGGCGTCGTACGTGCTGCGCAGCCCGGGGTCGGCGTTGCTGGTCCACGGCGTCGGCGCGCTGATCGCCGGCCACCGCGGCCAGCCGGGTCAGGTCAGGACGCACCTCGACGCGGCCGACCGGCAGCAGTGGCCGCCGGGCCTGGAGCCGGACGGCGGCGACTTCCTGCTCGCGGCGCGTGCCCTGCTGGCCGAGCAGGAGGGCCGGCCGGAGGCGGCGCTGACGGCGTTGCTGCCGCTGCTGGAGGACACCTACCCGCCGGCGGCCCGCCACCAGTGGCTGCCGGACCTGGTCCGGCTGGCGCTACTGCTCGGCGATCGGGAGCGGATGCAGGAGGCGGTCCGCCTGCTCGAGCCGGACGGCGAGGTCCCGCCGGCGCACGCCGCGGCGGCGGCGCACTGCCGCGGTCTGGTGACGGGCGATCCCGGCCCGGTCCTGACGGCGGCCGGGCACTACCGGGCGGCCGGGCGGGTCCTGAAGCACGCGAAGGCGACCGAAGACGCGGCGATCCTGCTCGCGGAGTCGGGCGAGCTGGCCGAGGCACGCACGGCGTTCCGGGGCGCGTTGACGGCGTACACGGAGATGGGCGCGGTGTGGGACGTGCGGCGCGCGGAGGCCCGGATGGGCCCGTTCGGCATCCGGCGGGCGCCTTCGGTGCGCTCCCGGGCGGCCGCCGGAAAGTGAGCCCCCTCCCGCGCTGGTCGTGAGTGGTAAAGTTCCGTCACGACGCCCCCGGAGGTCCCGATTTCGGAGCAAGCAGCCCCGCCGGCGGACAAGCAG
>NZ_JBSGBK010000134.1:0-15521 GCF_053601215.1 Amycolatopsis sp. NPDC004772 | reverse complement strand
GTGAGTGGTAACGCGGGTTAGAACCCGCGTTACCACTCACGACCGGCGGCGGCAGGGGTGTCGGTGGGGTCTGGTAGAGATCAGGGCGTGAGCAGTTCCGAGCCCGCAGCCCTCTGGGACCTCCCGGAGCAGCCGCCCGCGCCCCGGGCGGCACCCTCGCGCGCCCGGAAGAAGCCGAAGCCGGGGGAGAAGGCGAAGGGGGCCCAGTCGCCCGCGCCCGAGCGGCCGGTCGCGCGGGTCGTCGTCGACATCCCGCTGGCCCACCTGGACCGCACCTTCGACTACCTGGTGCCGGAGAAGCTGCACGAGACCGCCGTGCCGGGCTGCCGCGTCCGCGTCCGGTTCGCCGGGCAGCTCGTCGACGGCTACCTGATCGAACGCGGCGAGACCAGCGACTACGGCAGCAAGCTGGCCTTCCTCGACCGCGTGACGTCGGCCGAGCCGGTGCTGCCGCCGTCGCTGCACGCGGTTTGCCGGGCGGTCGCCGACCGCTACGGCGGCACGCTCTCCGACGTCCTGCGGCTCGCGCTCCCGCCCCGGCACGCCAAGGCCGAGGGCGAGCCGCCGCTGCCGCCCGCGGCCGCGCCCGAGCCGCCGGACACCGCGGCCTGGGCGCGCTACCAGCGCGGCCCGGCCTTCCTGGAGGCCCTGGGGGAGGGGAAGCCCGCGAACGCCGTCTGGCAGGCCCTGCCGGGCGAAGACTGGCCACGCCGGCTCGCCGAGGCCGCCGGCACGGTCGCCGCTCAGGGGCGCGGCGCGGTGCTGGTGGTGCCGGACCACCGGGACCTGACCCGGGTGCACGCGGCCTGCGCGGCCGTCGTGGGCGAGGACGCCGTGGTCGCGCTGATCGCCGGGCTCGGGCCCGCCGAGCGGTACCGGCGCTGGCTGGCCGTGCTGCGCGGCGCGGTGCGGGTGGTCGTCGGCACGCGGGCGGCGATGTTCGCGCCGGTCCACGACCCCGGCCTGTTCGTGGTCTGGGACGACGGCGACGACCTGCACCTCGACCAGCACGCCCCGTACCCGCACGTCCGCGACGTCCTGATGGACCGCGCGCACGCGGCGAAGGCGTCCCTGCTGGTCGGCGGGTTCGCCCGGACGGCGGAAGCCCAGCTGCTCGTCGAGTCCGGTTGGGCCGCCCCGGTGCTGGCGGACCGCACGACACTGCGGTCCGCGGCCCCGCGGGTCACGCCCGTCGGCGAGGACTTCGACGTCGCCCGCGACGAGGCCGCCCGGGTCGCCCGCCTGCCGGCGGTGGCGTTCGAGGCGGCCCGCCAGGCGTTCGCCGCGGACCTCCCGGCGCTGGTCCAGGTCCCGCGGCGCGGGTACGTCCCCGGTCTGGCCTGCGGAAACTGCCGGACACCCGCGCACTGCCGCCGCTGCGCGGGCCCGCTGGCCCTGCCCGGCGGCTCGCTCGACGGGCAGCCGAAACCCCCGGCGTGCCGCTGGTGCGGCGTCCCCGAAACGGCGTTCCGCTGCACGGCGTGCGGCTCGGTCCGGCTGCGCGCGGTGATCGTCGGCGCGAAGCGGACGGCCGAAGAGCTCGGGCGCGCGTTCCCGGGCGTCCCGGTCCGGACGTCGGGGGCGGCGGAGGTCCTGGAGTCGGTGCCGGGCAAACCGGCCCTCGTGGTGTGCACGCCGGGAGCGGAGCCGGTGGCGGAAGGCGGCTACGGCGCAGCCTTGCTGCTGGACGGCTGGGCGCTGCTGGGCCGTCAGGACCTGCGCGCGGGCGAAGAGACCCTGCGCCGCTGGATGGCGGCGGCGGCACTGGTCCGTCCGGCGGCCTCGGGCGGCCGGGTGATCGTCGGGGCCGAGGCGGGCCTGCCGGTGGTCCAGGCCCTGGTCCGCTGGGACCCGGCCTGGCACGCGGCCCAGGAGCTGGCGGAGCGCCGCGAGCTGGGCTTCCCCCCGGCGATGCGGATGGCGAGCGTGGAGGGCGGCCCGGACGCGGTGGCGGCGCTCCTGGCGGACCTCCCGCTGCCGCCGTCCGGCGAAGTCCTGGGCCCGGTCCCGATCGGCGAGCTGGACGAGGAGGGCAACGCCGAGCGGGAGAGGGCGCTGGTCCGCGTGTCCCGCGCGGAGGGCAAGGCCCTGGCGGCGTCGATCCACGCGGCCGCGGCGCGCCGCGATGCCAAGAAGGCCACCGAACCGATCCGCATCCAGTTGGATCCGCTGGACCTGATCTAGGTCCTCTTGCCTCGATCAAGGTGTATTCGTACACTCAATCCATGGCAGGAGTACCCGTTGACGAGAGTAGATGGCTCCTGGACGAGGAGGAGATCCACACCCTCGAAGGGGTGGGCAGCGTTCTCCGGCGCGGCGACGGCCACGTCTTCATGCGGGAAGGCGAGGCCAGCGACTTCCTGCTGCTGATCCGGAAGGGGCACGTGAAGGTCACGTCCGGCCAGCCGGCTCGCATCATCGCGTTCCGCGGACCGGGGGAAACAGTCGGGGAACTCGGCGTCATCGACGACGAGCCGCGCTCGGCCACCGTGATCGCCTGGGGTGACGTCGAGGTGCTCCATGTGCCCGCGGCCGAATTGCTGAAGTTCCTCGACCAGCACCGCCGGGCCGAGCGAGCCCTGCACGCGGCGGTGCGCAAGCGGCTCGCGCAGGCGACGCGGAAGATCTCGGATTCCGACCTCGCGATGGAACGGCGGATCGCCAAGGCCCTGACCGAGCTCATCCGCAACGACATCTGCGAGATCGTCGATGGCGTCCCGACCGTCCGGTTGAGCCAGAAGGACCTGGCCTCGCTCAGCGGCTCCTCCCTGGAAGCGACGAAGAAGATCGTTCGCGTCTTCAAGGAAAGCGGCCTGGTCGACACCGGACGGCTCCTGCTTCGCATCACCGATGCCGATGCCCTGCGCCGGATCGCCGGCGGCCACCCCACCTCGTCGTGGTGACCGGCTGTGCTCACCATGCTGGAACACACTTCGAGCTTCTGGGCGCTCGCCGTGGTGGTGCTCGGGACCATCGTGCACCAGGTCGTCCGGCTCCTGATGTTCAAAGCCGCGCTGAGGAACAGCAAACCGGCGGAGCGGCCCGCGATCATCACCGCATTGGTCGGCCTGCTCGGGCGTGGCCCCTTCCGCAAACCGACGCAAAGGAACAGCCGTGCCGACCACTCCTGAGGCGGACCGGCTCTTCCGGAACCGGCTGGTCCGCGAACTCGTGGCGCTGGACCTCGATCCCGATCAGTTCGTCGTCTTCGGCAGCGCGCCCCTGCTGGCGCACGGGCTGCGGACGACCATCCGCGACCTGGACGTGGTGGCCCGGGGCGACGTCTTGACCTGGGCGAAGCGCACCGGCACGCCGGGGGTGGGCGCCTACAGCGGGGACCCCGTCTGGCAGTTCTGCGGCGGTCGGATCCAGTTCTCCGCCGGGTGGATCACGCCCCAGTGGGACGTCGGCGAACTGATGGACGGTGCGGAGGTCATCGGGGGACTTCGCTGGGCGCGCCCGGGTGATGTGCTCCGCTACAAATTGGAGCTGCTGCGCCCCAAGGACCGCGTCGACATCGCGAAGATCCGAGCCTATCTGCGCCGTCCGGCCCGGAATCCGTCGCAGCTGATCGGGCAAGGATCGGGCTGATCGGCGGTATTTTGGGTGGATGGCGAAAGTCCGGCCGACCCCTTTCCCGGAGCGCAACGGCGACGTGCCGTACAACGCTTCCGGGGTGGTGCGGGTGGGTTCCCGGCAGTTCGTCTTCGTCGACAACAAAGACCCCACCGCATTGTTCGAAATGACGTTCGATTCCGCCGTCGGCACGGTCGAACGGATTCACCGGCGGCCCCTGGCCGGGGTGGGCAAGGGAATGCTGCGTGATCCCGAAGGACTCACCCGGGTCGACGTGCACGGGGAAATCGTGCTCGTCGTCGCTTCTTCGCTGTGCATCGCGGAGGGGGGCCGGATCTGCGACGGCCTGGTGCGCGTCCGGTACGTCCCCCACGGCGACCTGCCCGCCGAGCCGATGGCCGGATTCCGGGACTGGCTGCTCGACCGTGTTCCCGCGCTGGCCGACGCCGGGCGGCGGGCACCGGATGAAGGCGGCCTCAATGTGGAAGGCCTGGCTTGGGACGGAACCGCGTTGCTGTTCGGCCTGCGGGGCCCGGCGCACCCGGGCCGGGTCACGCTGGTCCGGGTGCCCGTCGACGTCGGCGGGGCCCGGTGGACGACCGCGTCGCTGGGGCCGCCGGAGCTGATCCCCGTCCGGCTGCCCGAACCGGCCGTGACGCGCGGGATCCGCGACATTTCCGGGGCCGGCGATTTCCTGCTCCTGCTCGGCCGTTCGACCAGCCACGGCGACACACCGTTCCGGCTCGCCACCTGGAACCGGGCCGACGATCACGCCGCGCTGCTCGGGATCACCTTTCACCGCAGCGCGAAACCCGAAGGCGTCACGTCGTTCACGATCGACGGCCGCCGCCGGATCCTGATCGTCGACGACGCCGGCGGCTACGCGGTTCTCTGAGTCAGGAGAAGTACAGTTTCGACGGGCCGGGGTCCTGGTGGACCCGCGGTTTCCCGGCCGCCGTGGGATCCGTGCCGAACGCCGCGCCCAGCCCGGTCCGGACGCTCGTCACCGTGAAATAGCCGCTGGACGTGAACGGATCACCGACCGGGTCGACCGGCGTCACCGAGAACTCCTCGGCGTGGGCTGCGTTGTCCGCCGCGCGCGTGCAGAGCAGCTGGTGGCCCTGGCTCGACGTCGTGGTGGTCGCGTGGAGGAACCGGCCGGTCGCCTTGCTCGCGATCGACTGCCCGCCGCTGAGCGGGGCGAAGCACCACAGGTCCGTGTCGTCGACGTTCGCCGGCCGCCACCGGTGGACGACCTCGCCGCCGCCCGGTTCCGCCGTCGTGGCCGGGATGGTCTCGCTGCCGCTGGCGTGCAGGCATTCGTTGGTGACGTCCTCGCGGACGTACGCGCCGTCGGCGCCGGGCAGGCCGCCGCAGAGGTAGCCGGCCGAGGTGGCCAGCCGCAGCTGCTTGCGCACGGCGGTGAGCTGCGCCGGCACGTCCGGCACGCCGAGGCCGGTCAGCAGCGTCGCCATCCCGTCGAGCTGCGGCTGCAGCACCTCCCGGTGGGTCCGGAAGCCGAAGACGGTGTCGCGGTACTCGCGGACCTGGGCGAGGACCTGCGCCCGCCGTCCGGCGTCTTCGCGCACGAGCTTGGCGAGCAGCCCGGCGGTGTCGAGCCGGAAGTGCCGGGCGGGCTGGAGGGTCTGGTCGAGGCCCCACGGGATCAGCTTGAAGTCGATGTCGGCCACGCCCGGCCGGGCGACCGCGTCCACGTCGTTGTACACGTAGGTGTTGTTGGTGTTGCGGGAATAGCCGTCCCAGTGCTTGAGGAAGAATTCCATCGCGTAGATCTTGACGAACTGGTCGAGGTCGAAGACCTCGGCGGCCCCGGCCACCCCGTGCGCGGCGAGGTGGTCGATGGCGAACCGCAGGTCGGCCTTGTCGTCGAACTTCGACAGCGATTCCACGCCGATGAACGGCAGCCGCGCGGCGACGAAGTCGTCCTTGTGCTCCAGTTCGTAGAGGTTGCCGTTCAGGTTGCCGAAGTTGCGCTCGAGGTACCGCGGCATGATCGGCTCGACGTTCACGAAGACACCGGGACCGTTCACCCCGGCGATGCCCTGCCCGATCGGCACGCCGTTCACGCGCACCTGAGCGTAATTGCCGCGCGAATGGGGGAGACCGGCGAGCTCGAACAGTTTGTAGCCGAGCAGCTGCCGGAGGTAGGAGAGGTCCTGGACGGAGTTGTTGAGCGTCAGGTACCGCGACCCGATCAGCTTCCGGACCGGATCCTTGTTCGCGTCGGAGAACTTCCCGAAGTCGAGGTGCAGGCAGGGTTTGCTGCTGCTGAGCGAGCCGCAGAAGGACTTCTTCTTGATCCCGACGTCGGCGAACGACGTCCGCGCGGGGAACTTCGTCCCGGAGACCTCGACCGAGGTCGCCTTCCGCCAGGTGTAACGGCTCCCGCCGGTCCAGTCGAAGTTGCACACCCCGCCGGCGGGCTGCTCGGTGCGCACGGCGTCCCAGTCGCCCGGCGGCATCGTGATATCGATCGACACCACATTGTCGATCGCGTAGAGGGAATCGAGTGCCCGCTGCTCCTGCTCGCCCATCCGGCCAGTGTACGACCGGGTTCCCGCGGCAGAAATGCGAACGGAATTCCGTGATGGATCCGATTTCGGGTGGGTGTATCACCCATTGTGGGCGCAGCCGGTGGGAGAGCGCCGGAATGCTGTAACGCGGGGTGGCCGCGGAGAGATACTGCTCTGCGTGGGTGACAGCGGGAATGGCCGGCGGGCCACGGCGAGGCGGCGTGGCTGACCTGCGTGGTGCCCGCGCCCGGGCGGTCCTGATCGGGACCGGGTGCGCGACCGGGAGCCCCGGCGCCGACGGGCTGGACGCGATCCCGGCCGTGCGCACGACGCTCGCCGACCTGGCGGCGGTGCTGGTCGAGCGGTGCGGGATGGCGGCGGGCAACGTCCGGGTCCTGCTCGACCCGGCGCAGCCGTTCGCGTTCGGGGAGGCGCTCGCGGAAGAGACCGCGGCCGCGGAAGACGCGCTGCTGATCTACTTCTGCGGCCACGGGCTGGTTTCGCTGGACGGCGACCTCTATTTGGCCACGGCCGCGACCGACCGACGCGCCGGGTACCTGGCGCACACCGCGGCGCCCTACGCCCAGGTGCGCAACGCGGTGCTGGAAAGCCCGGCGCGCGTGAAGATCGTCGTCCTGGACTGCTGCTACTCCGGGCGTGCGTTCACGACGCTGGGGAACGCGGCGGGCACCGAGGCGACCGGGTTGTCGCGGATCCACGGCGGGTACGTCCTGACGGCGGCCGGGGCGAACGAAGCCGCGCTGGCGCCGGTCGGGGAGCGGCACACCGCGTTCGGCGGGGAGCTGATCCGCCTGCTCACCGAGGGCGATCCGGACGGCCCCCGCGACCTGACGCTGCAGCACGTGCACGCCTACCTCCGCGAAATGCTGCTCGCGCGCGGCTTTCCCCGTCCCCGCCGGCTCGCCACCGAGGTCGCCGACGGGTTCGTGCTCGCACCCAACCCGGCGTACCGGCTCGGTGCGGACCAGGACGGCCGCGAGGACTCCGCCGCCGCGACCGGTGCCACGGACGTCTGCCCCTACCGCGGGCTGGCCGCGTTCGACGTCGGCGACACGGCCTGGTTCTTCGGCCGCACCCGTGAGACCCGCGAAGTGCTCGACCGGATCGGCAAGGCACAGCCGGGCGATCCGCCGCTGGTCCTGGTCGGGCCGTCGGGCGTGGGCAAGTCGTCGCTGATCCGCGCCGGGGTCGCGGCGGGGCTCGCCGGCGGCGACTTCGGTGGCGTGGAGCGGACTCCGGTGCTGATGACGCCGGGCCCGCGCCCGCTGTCCGCGCTGTACGCGGCGCTGGGCGACCGCGGGACGGCGCCGGTGCTGCTGGTCGTCGACCAGTTCGAAGAGATCTTCACCGAGTGCGCCGACCCGGAAGACCGGGAGAGCTTCGTCGCGGCCCTCACCGGCGGGCTGGGCGACGCCGTGGTGCTGCTGGGGCTGCGGGCCGATTTCTACCGGCACTGCCTGGCGTTCCCGGCTTTGCGGGAAGCGCTGGAGCGCAACCAGGTCCTCCTGGGCCCGCTTTCGGGCGACGAGCTCGGCACGGCCGTCCAGGCACCGGCCGCGGCCGCGGGACTGACCCTGCAGGCCGGGCTGGTGCCGATCGTCCTCCAGGACGTCCAAGCCCAGGCCGAAGCCCTCGCGGCGGACCGCGGCGACGGGCTCGACCTGCAGCAGGGCGAAGTGCTGCCGCTGCTGGCGCACGCCTTGCGCGAGACGTGGGTGCACCGCCGGGGGCGGCTGCTGACGGTCACCGGGTACGCCCGGTCCGGCCGGGTGGCCCGGGCCGTGGAGACCTCGGCCGAGCAGGTGCACGCCGGGCTGGACGAGCCGGGGCGTGCGGTGTTGCGCACGCTGGTGCTGCGGATGGCGGCGGTCGGCGAGGGAACGGCCATCACCCGCCGGCTGGTTCCGCGGGACACCCTGCTCGACGACCTCGGGCCGGGTGCCGAACCGGTGTTGGACGCCCTGGTCGCGGCCGGGCTGGTCGTCGTGGACGGCGACGCGCTCGGGCTCGCGCACAGCGCCGTCCTCCAGGCGTGGCCACGGCTGCGGGCGTGGCTGGAGGAGGGCCGCCAGTCGCTGCTGGTCCGGCGGAGCCTGGCCGCCGCGGCAGAGCGCTGGCAGCAGGCGGACCGGCGGCCCGGCCTGCTGTACCGGGGCACCCGGCTGGCGCTCGCCGGCGAGCTGGCCGGACCGGACGAGCCGCCGCTGCCGGCGCTGTCGCGGGAATTCCTCGACGCGAGCACGGCCCGCCGCCGCCGGACGCGCCGCCGGCTGGTGGCCGTCGCGACCACGGCCGTCCTCGTCGCCGGCTCGTCGGTGGCGATCCTAACCCGGGATCTGTGGTCCGGGCCTTGTCCCCGTGGGCTGCAACCGTCGAACAGCGTGTCGTTCGGCGACGAGTGCGTCGGCGTCACCGACGGCAGCTACGTGTTCCGGCCGGAGCTGGCCGCGGTCGAACGCCGGATCGCCGAGGAGAACCAGCGAGTCGGCGGATCCGGGGTCACCGTGGCGTTCCTCGCCCCGTTCCCGGTGGCCGGCACGGGCGCGCTCACCGTCGACTCGATGCGGCACCAGCTCGAAGGCGCGTACACGGCCCAGGTCGAGGCCAACCGGGCCGAGCCGCGGGTCAAGCTGCTGCTGGCCAACACCGGCGCGTCGGGGGCCGCGTGGGAACCGGTGGTCGGGCAGCTGGCCACGAGCGGTCCGGTGGGGGTGATCGGACTGGGGATCAGCTCGGCGTCGACCCTCGACGCGGTCCGCGCGCTGAGCGCACGCGGCCTGCCCGTGGTCGCCGGGATCGCCACCGCGGACGACTTCGACGCCACCACCCTGCCGGGCGTGGTCCGGGTGCGGCCCGCCAACCGGCAGCTCGTGGCGGTGATGAGCCGCTACGTCGCCACCCAGGCGCAGTGGCGGCCGCGGGTGCTGGTCGCCGACGCGGACCCCGGCAACCTCTACGCGCGGTCGCTGCGGGCGGACATCGCCGACCAGCTCGGCGGCCGGTCGAGCCCGCTGGAAACGTTCAGCTACCTCTCCGGGAACGCGTCGCCGGCCGGGTTCGCGGTCGTCACCCAGGGGATTTGCGCCACCCGCGCCGAATCCGTGTTCTTCGCCGGGCGCACGGCCGATCTCCCGGCCTTCCTGGCGTCGGTCGCCACCCGGTCGTGCACCGACCCGGTCGAGGTGTACGTCCCGGAATCCGTCGACGAGCACCTCGGCCGCGAACTGCGGGCCGAGCTCGCGGCCGGGAAGGTGTCGGTCACCGCGTTCGTCCCGGCCGGCTGGTCGGCGCTGGCCGGCCCGGACGGCGAGACGTCACCGCGGTACCAGCGGTACCGGGAAGCGTTCGCCGGCACCGGCTCGGACCCGGCCGGCGCCGCCGCCGCGGACGCGATCTCCCTGCACGACGCCCTGCTCACGATGGTGACGGCGTACCGGACCGCGCCGAAGGGCCGGTACTCCGCCGCGACGGCCGCCCGCACCCAGCTGGGCAACCTCCACGGTCCGCTGTCGGTTCCGGGTGCCGAGGAGGACCTCCGCTTCACCGAGCGCGGCCTCCCGGACCGGCAGACGGTCGGGATCATCCGCTACACCGAAGGCAAGCCGGGACAGCGCATCGCCATCGAGCACACCAGCTAGGAGTCCACTGTGGAGCATCGCGGATGAGCGCGGTCGCCGACCTCCGCCGGGCGCGCGACCTCGCCTGCGCCCTCGACGTGCCCCGGTTCCGCGACGACGCGCTCGACGTCGTCCTCACCCGCGCCCTCATCGACGCCGTCGACGTCGCCCTGGCGGCGAGCCGGACCGGCGAGCGCGTCCGGGCCCTCGACCGCCTCGGTGTCGCCGCCCAGGCCCGCGTCCGCGAACTCGCGATCTTCGACGACGACGAAGGCCGGCGGCTCGGGCGGGCGCTCCTCGGCTGCGTCACCAGCGCCCGGGACGCCGCCGTCGCGGGCCCGGCGACCCGGCGCCTGGTGGCGGCGGCCGTGGCCCTGGTCCCGTCGGCGCACCGGCGTCGCTACGCCGAGGAATTCCACGCCGAGCTGGCCGAACTGACCGGCCGGCAGCGGGCGGCGTACGCACTGCGGCTGGTGGCTGGAGCTTGGCGGCTGCGACGTGGCTTGCGTGACGGGTGAGCCGTCACCGCCGCCGGAGCGCGCGGGCGGCCCCGCCGATGAGCGCGGTCGCCGCCACCGCGGCCGTTCCCAGGCCGCCCGAGGTCAGCGCCACGCTGACGATGATGCCGACCACGGCCAGCGCCAGGACGAGGACGAGCAGGGCGGTCCGGAACGTGCGGGCGCCGTCGTCGATGACGTGGCGTACGAGCGCGGTGTAGGCGTTGTCCGGGCGGCTCGTCACGATCGGCTCCGGTCCGGCCGGGCGCGGCGCAGGGCCCGGCGCAGCGACCACGCGTGCAGCAGTTGCCGGGCCGCGTAGCGGGCTTGGCCGCGGGGGAGGGCGGCCGCTTCACCGCGGAACTCCTCCGCGAACCGGGGCCGCTCGGCGAGCGGCAGCACCTGCAGCGCCAGGCCCAGCAGGTTCCGGCAGACCAGGCCCGGCCGCCCGGCCGTCGCGGTGCCGCGCGCCAGCCGCCGGATGACCTTGGCGACCGCGACCCGGGCTTCCCCGACCGGATCGCTCCCCAGCGGCGAGACGTACTGGCGGGCGGCGTCGACCCGGTTGTGCAGTTCCGCCCGGGCGCGCCGGGTCGCCACGACCGCTTCCCGCGCCGCGATGACGGACTCTTCGCGTTCCCGGGTCCGGTCCGCGAGCAGGGCGGCCACGGCCTGGGCGTCCGCGGCCCACGCCAGGTGCACCGCGGTGTCGAAGTCCTCGGAGACGGCCAGGTCGTAGGCCAGGTCGAGCTGGGCGGCCAGCCGGCGGGTGAGTTCGCGCTGCGGGGCGAACGCCAGCGCCCGGTTCTTCGACAGCTCGCGGGCCAGCTGGCACGCCTCGGCCAGCTCGGCGACGTTGTTGTCCTGGCGCTGCACCTGTTCGAGCACGTCCGCGAGGCGCCGCGCCAGGGCCAGGTCTTCGGCGTCCCGGGCGGTCCGGTGGCGGCGTCTCATCGCGCACCGCCGGCCAGCCCCGGGCGCAGCCGCGCGAGCTTGGCCGCCGAGGCTTCGGCACGGGCGAGGGCGATCTGCGCGGACGTCACGCCGTCGCCGCTCAGGCGGTAGAAGCGCCGGCGAGGCCGGCCGGCCTCACGGGGATCGACGTCCTCCCAGCGGCTCTCCAGCCAGCCGAGGCCCTCGAGCCGGGCGAGGATGGGGTGGATGGTGCCGCTCGGCAGCTCGGCGGCGGCGCAGATCTCCAGCCCGTACATCTCCCGCGCCGGGTCGGCGAGCAGCGCGCGCAGCACGAGCTGGGTGGTCAGGGTCATCCGCGGAGCCATGGTCTAGTTCTACTATGGGGGCTAGGTAGAGCACAACCGTCAGTCGGGAGTGCGCTCAGCCCGGCAGCACCGTGCCGGGCAGCGATTCCACCGCGACCCGCGGCGATTCGGTGGACGCAGGCGGCGCAGCGTTGCCGGCACCGCCCGCGGCGGCCGTCGTCAAGGTGACGACCTGGGCCGCGATCGCCTGGCGGCGGGCCTCGAAATCGGCGTCGGTCAGGGCGTCCGGGGCCGTCGGCTGGCCCAGCACCGGCGTGTGCAGGTGCCCGCCCGCCACCGACGTCAGCCCCAGGCCGAGGCGGACACGGTTGCTGCGGAACATGGATTCGTTCGACAGGTAGTTCCCGCCCCCGCCGGAGGCTGCGATCTCGCCCGCGACCGGGGCGTCCGAGCGGCACACCGGGGTTCCGGCGCCCGGGTGGGCCGGGTCCGGCCAGACGCAGAACGCCGGGTTGAAGTTCACCGGGTAGGCGCCGGCCGGGGCGGCCAGCATCCGGTCGTACGGCAGGGTCGTCTCGATGAACTGGACGTCCGGCTGCGGCCAGCCCGCGGCCGGCGGCACCCCTCCGGTGACCGGCACGTTGTTGTTGTCCGGGAAGCCACCGCGCCAGGCGCCGGCCCAGCGTTCGATGTCGAACCGGCCCGGACGCCCCTGGCTGATCGTCATGATCACGTCCGGCCGTCGCGCGCGGTCGCGCAACGCCGTGCCGTAGGCCGCTTCGACGATGCCCGCGTCGAAGTAACCCCACACGACCGGGAAGTTCACCGCCTGCACCACGGCCGGCCCCGACGGCGTGCTGAGGATCCGCCCGTCCAGCTGCAGGGCCGAGGCCCCGGCCGGGTTCGAGATCCGGACGCCGGAGCCGTCGAGCTGGAACGGGTCGAAGCCGCTCACCATGACCCGCCGCGTCTTCCCGAGCGGGAACCGGACGTCGTCGAGGCCGCGCGATCCGCGGTCGAACGCCGCCAGCAGCGACGTCCGCTGCGAGGCCGGCAGCGCGAAGGGCGGCTGCCACTGGCGGATCGCGCTGCTGAGCTGCAGCCGCGCCCAGTACAGCGGCCGGTCGTCGAAGCGGTCGAGGGTGCCGAGGCCGGGGGCGCGGCCCTGGGCGCGGTCGACCGCCGTCCGCCACAGCCGGGCGCCGGCCTGCGTGACGACCCGCTCGGCCCGGCGCGGGGTGCGCGCGGCGCAGAGGTCGTGCTGGACGTCGGCGACGAAGGGGTCGAGCCCGGCCAGCCGGACCAGCTCGGGGCCGACCGCGGGGCCGCCGGCCGGCATCGTCGCGGTCAGCCGCTGCTCTTCGACGGTCAGCGGGACGGCGGTGTCGAAGCAGTTCGGTGCCGGTGCGGCCGCGGCGACGCCGGGGAGCACGAACATCGGCAGGGCGGAGAGCAACGGGAGCAGGGCGGACAGGCGCACGGGTTTCCCTCCACGTTCGCTGAGCGATCTCCTCGGTCCAGTCTTGCGGCCGGGAGGGATTCCGAGAACCGTGCATAAGTCGGATGACGGCTTGAAGCTGCCTTGACCAAGGGGCAGACTCGCCCGCATGCCCGCGCACTGGAGCCGCACCACGCTCGTCCTGGCCGTCGCCGCCGTGCTCACCGCCGGCGTCGCCGCGCCCGCCACCGCCGCCACCCCCACGCCGAAGTCGCCGGTCGCCGTCGGCTTCGGGGGTGCCGTGGCCAGCATCGACGCCGACGCCACCGCGATCGGCACGCAGGTCCTGCGCGACGGCGGGAACGCCGTCGACGCGGCCGTCGCGGTCGCCGCCGCGCTCGGGGTCACCGACCCGTTCTCCGCCGGCGTCGGCGGCGGCGGGTTCTTCGTCTACTACGACGCCAAGACCCGCCGCGTGCACACCCTGGACGGCCGCGAAACCGCCCCGAAGACCGCCGACCAGAACCTGTTCGTCGAGAACGGCCAGCCGCTCCCGTTCGCCGACGCCGTCACCAGCGGCCTGAGCGTCGGCGTCCCGGGCACGCCCGCGACCTGGGCCGAGGCGCTGCGCAAGTGGGGGACGCGCTCGCTGGCGAAGTCGCTGAAGCCCGCGGAGAAGCTGGCCCGTGACGGCTTCGTCGTCGACCAGACGTTCCAGACCCAGATCGCGAACAACGCGGCGCGCTTCTCGGCGTTCCCGTCGACGCGCTCGCTGTACCTGCCGGGTGGCGCGCCCCCGGCACCGGGGACGGTCTTCCGGAACCCCGACCTGGCCGCGACGTACGCGCAGCTGGAGCGGTCCGGCGTCAACGCGCTGTACCGCGGCCCGATTGGCGCCGACATCGCCAGGACGGTGCAGAAGCCGCCGGTCGACCCGGCGTCGACGTTGAACGTCCGGCCCGGGAAGCTGACGACCGGCGACCTGGCGGCGTACGACGTGATCGAGCGCGACCCGACGCACGCGCGTTACGAGGGTCTCGACGTCTACGGCATGCCGGCGCCGTCCTCGGGCGGGCTGACGGTCGGCGAGGCGCTCAACATCCTCGAGAACTTCGACCTCAAGCACGCCAGCAAGGCCGACTACCTGCAGTACTTCCTGGAGTCGACCCGCTTCGCCTTCGCCGACCGCAACCGCTGGATCGGCGACCCGGCGTTCATCGACGTCCCGGCGCGCGAGCTGCTGAGCCAGCGCTTCGCCGACAGCCGCGCCTGCCTGATCTCGAAGGACAAGGCGGCGACCAGCCCGGTCGCCCCGGCGGACCCGCGGCACCCGGCACCGTGCGCGGCCGGCTCCGCGGCGGCGCCGACGCCGTACGAGGGTGAGAACACGACGCACCTGACGGTGGCGGACAAGTGGGGCAACGTCGTCGCCTACACGCTGACGATCGAGCAGGAGGGTGGCAGCGGCATCGTGGTGCCGGGCCGCGGGTTCCTGCTGAACAACGAGCTGACGGACTTCTCGTTCACGCCGGTGACCCCGGGCGTCCCGGACCCGAACCTCCCGGGCCCGGGCAAGCGCCCGCGCTCCTCGATGGCCCCGACGATCGTCCTCGACCACGGCCGCCCGTTCTTCGCGACGGGCTCGCCGGGCGGAGCATCGATCATCACGACGGTCCTCCAGGTGATCCTCGGCCGCGTGGACCGCGGGCTGTCGTTGGAGCAGGCGATCGCGGCCCCGCGCGCCTCCCAGCGCAACGCGGCGGCGGCCCAGGTGGAGCAGGCCTTCCTGGACCAGCCGGAGACGGCGGAGCTCAAGGCGAGGGGCCAGGGCTTCTCGACGGCCCCGGCGGAGATCGGAGCGGCCACGGGCGTGGAGAGGTTGCGAGACGGCCGCTGGCTGGCGGCGGCCGAGCCGGTACGGCGCGGCCAGGGTGCGGCGCAGGTGGTGTGGCCGGCGCGCTGGTAGGGCGGTGGTCGGTGCCCGCCTCGCGTGGTGCGGGGCGGGCTTGGCCGGGATCTGCTGCGTAGGCGGCTCCGGCAAAGCCGGAGCTGCGTGGGCGGGTCTGGCAACGTCGGAGTGCGTGGGCGGGTCCGGCAAAGCCGGAGCGCTGTTTCAGCTTCTCACCGGCCCGAACGGCACGCGGACGCCAAAACCGGCACCCCGCCCAGACCGGCTCCGCCACTCCCAACGACGCGCGGCCCGCAGAACCCGCACCCCACCCAGACCTGCCCCGCCACTCCCAACGACGCGCGGCCCGCAGAACCCGCACCCCACCCAGACCCGCCCCGCCACCCCGATCCGAAGCCAGCACGCGGCCGGTGGTGCCGGGTCAAGGCACGCTTTCCCGCCTTGACGCGGTACCACCGGCCGTAGTGACAATCACGGCTTCGGGGTGGTGGGCACCTGGAGCCGCTCACCGGACGACCCGCCCAAGTCAGCGGCACCTCCGGGCGGAGACCCAGCCGGCAGACCCGTGTCCACGACGCAGCAGCGACCGACCTCGCCAGAGCCCCGCCCTCCCTGGGCAGGGTTCCGGCAAAGTCGTGTCGTTGCAGGCAGGCACGGCCCGCTCTGGTGATCATGTGGTTGTCGAAGCCCATGATCTGTGAGAGAGCCG
>NZ_JBSGBK010000133.1:0-15694 GCF_053601215.1 Amycolatopsis sp. NPDC004772 | reverse complement strand
CTGTTGTTTGCTCGAGCTTGCGGGTGTTCGCCCCACCCCCCCCCCCCAACGCCACATTGGGTGCGTCCAACGCAACCAACGCCACATTGGGGCGCTTGGGGCCAGACCTCGGAAACGCCCTAGGCGTCAGCCATGGAACAGCTCTTCTTCGCGATCGCGCTCGTCCTCCTGGCGGGCGTGTTCGCGGCGGCGGACGCCGCGATCAGCACCGTCTCCCAGGCCCGCGCCGACGGCCTCGCCCGGCTCGGGCTGCCCGGCGCGAGCCAGCTCGCCGCCGTCGTCGCCGAACGGCGCCGGCACATCAACCTGCTGCTCCTGCTCCGCCTCGGCTGCGAACTCACCGCCACCGTGCTCGTCACGGTGTTCGTCGGCACCCGGCTCGCCCCGCTCGGCCTCGCCGTGCTGGTCGCCGCGGTCGTCATGGTCGTGGTCAGCTACGTCCTCATCGGCGTCGGCCCGCGCACCCTCGGCCGCCAGCACCCCTACCGGATCGGCCGGTACGTCGCCGGGCCCGTCCGGGTCCTCGGCTCCGTCCTCGGCCCGCTGTCCCGGCTGCTCATCCTCATCGGTAACGCCATCACCCCCGGCCAGGGCTTCCGCGAAGGCCCGTTCACCTCCGAGGTCGAGCTGCGCGAGCTCGTCGACATGGCCCAGGAACGCGGCGTCGTCGAGGACTCCGAGCGCGAGATGATCCACTCCGTCTTCGAGCTCGGCGACACCGTCGCCCGCGAAGTCATGGTGCCGCGCACCGAGATCGTCTGGATCGAGCGCACCAAGACCGTCCGGCAGGCCCTCGCCCTCGCGCTGCGCACCGGCTTCACCCGGCTGCCGGTGATCGACGAGTCCGTCGACGACATCGTCGGCGTCGTCAACATCAAGGACCTGATGACCGGCTACCTCGACCCCGACGGGCCGAGCACGGTGGTCGACTCGGTGATGAACCAGGCGTCCTTCGTCCCCGACTCCAAACGGCTCGACGAGCTGCTCAAGGAAATGCAGCGCTCGCACAACCACATGGCGATCGCCGTCGACGAGTACGGCGGCACGGCGGGCCTGCTCACCATCGAAGACGTCCTCGAGGAGATCGTCGGCGAGATCACCGACGAGTCCGACGCCGACGAGCGGCCCGAGGTCGAGGAGCTCGACGGCGGCGCCGTCCGCGTCTCGTCCCGGATGACCGTCGACGACCTGGGCGAGCTCTTCGGCATCGACCTCGAAGACCACGACGTGGAGACCGTGGGCGGGCTGCTCGCGGAACGACTGGGTAGGGTCCCGCTGCCGGGGGCCGAAGCCGAGGTCGCCGGCCTTCGGCTGTTCGCCGAAGGGGGCAAGGACCGGCGCGGCCGCATGCGGATCACCTCCGTGGTCGTGCACCCGGCCGACGCCGAAGCCATGACGGACCCAGTCGACCGGACGCGCCGCCGCACGCGCCTGCCCCACCCCGACGAACGCGACAGGAGCGTCGAACATGCCTGACCTCGAGGCCGAGGACCAGAAACTCGTCACGCTGGCCCGGTCCTCGCGCGCCCGCATCCAGGCCCCCGAGGGCGCCGCGGTCCGCGACACCGACGGCCGCACCTACGCCGCGGGCACGGTCGACCAGCCGTCGTTCAAGCTCACCGCGCTCCAGGCCGCGGTCGCCGCCGCGCTCTCCAGCGGCGCCGAAGGCATCGAGGCCGCCGCCGTCGTCAGCGAAGAGGGCCTGCTCAAGGGCGCGTCCGTGCACGCGGTCCGCGACATCGCGAAGTACGCGCCGATCATCCTGGCCGCCCCGGACGGCACGGTCCTCGAGGTGCTCGAGCGATGACCGAGCACCGTTCCGGCTTCGCCTGCTTCGTCGGCCGGCCCAACGCCGGCAAGTCGACGCTGACCAACGCCCTCGTCGGCACCAAGGTCGCGATCACCTCCAGCAAGCCGCAGACCACCCGGCACGCGATCCGCGGGATCGTCCACCGCGACGACGCCCAGCTCGTCCTGATCGACACGCCCGGCCTGCACCGCCCGCGCACCCTGCTCGGCGAGCGGCTCAACGACATCGTGCACACGACGTGGTCCGAAGTGGACGTCGTCGGGTTCTGCGTCCCGGCGAACGAGAAGATCGGGCCCGGCGACAAGTTCATCGCCGCCGAGCTCCAGAAGATCGCCAAGCGGACCCCGGTCATCGGCATCGTCACCAAGACCGACCTCGTCCAGCCCCAGCAGGTCGCCGAACAGTTGCTTGCGCTGCAGCAAGTGATGGACTTCGCCGAGCTCGTCCCGGTGTCCGCAGTGGACGGCTTCCAGGTCGGCACCCTGGCCGACCTGCTGGTCCAGCGGCTGCCCGAGGGCCCGCAGCTGTACCCCGGCGGCGAGCTCACCGACGAGCCGGAGCAGACGCTGGTCGCCGAGCTGATCCGCGAGGCGGCGCTGGAAGGCGTCCGCGACGAGCTGCCGCACTCGATCGCCGTCACCGTCGAGGAGATGCTGCCCCGCGAAGGCCGCGACGACCTCGTCGACGTGCACGCGTTCCTCTACGTGGAACGGCCCAGCCAGAAGGGGATCATCCTCGGGCACAAGGGCGAACGGCTGCGCGAGGTCGGCGCCACCGCCCGCAAGAACATCGAGGCGCTGCTCGGCTCGAAGGTCTACCTCGACCTGCACATCAAGGTCGCCAAGGAGTGGCAGCGCGACCCCCGTCAGTTACGACGACTCGGTTTCTGACCTGCGCTTTCCCCGCCCCGGGGAGCGGTGGCGGAATTCCTGGTCTCATTTCGGTCGCGGCGGGACGAAACGCGAGGCGCGCGATGATCTCGCCCCCTACAGTCGCGGCTTCGACCACACCGCGGCCGGTCGGGGCGGCCCGCGGACCCGGTGGTCGTCCGAGGAGCACGACGAAGGGGAACGACCGACCATGACCGACAGCCAGGGCATGCCCAACTACCCCGGCGACCAGCCGAACCAGCCCGGCGGCCAGCCGAACTACCCCGGTGGGCAGCCGGGCGGCTACCAGCCGGGCCCGCCCCCGAGCAACAACCTCGTGTGGGCCATCCTGACCACGATCCTGTGCTGCCTCCCGTTCGGCGTCGTGTCGATCGTGCAGGCCGCGAAGGTCAACGGCCTGTGGGCGCAGGGTCAGACGGCCGCCGCGCAGGAGGCCGCCAACTCGGCCAAGAAGTGGGCGATCATCTCGGCGATCGTCGGCGTCGCGTGGCTCGTGCTGTGGATCATCCTGATGATTGCGGGTGTCTTCACGTTCGGCACCGGCACGACGTCATACTGACGTAGCCGAGCAGCAGGAGGATCCCGGTGACCGACCAGTACCCGCCGCCGTACCCGCCCCCGGGCGGACCGAACTACGGCTACGGCTACCCGCCGCCCAACCCCTACGGGCCGCCGCCGGACAACAACATGGTGTGGGCGATTCTCAGCACCGTGCTCTGTTGCCTGCCCCTGGGTGTGGTCGCGATCGTGAAGTCCAGCCAGGTGCAGTCGCTCTGGTTCCAGGGCGCCCACGCCGAGGCGCACAAGGCCGCGGCCGACGCCCGCAAGTGGGCGATGTGGTCGGCCATCTCGACCGGGATCCTCCTGCTGCTCTACGTCGTGTTCATCGTGGTGATGATCGTGATCGTCGGCGTCAACGCGAGTCAGCTGACGCCGTGACCACGACCGTCTACACGGGATACCCGGCCCGCGGCGCCAAAGCCAAGCTGCGCGCGCTCGGCGCGCCGATGGCCGTCGCCGCCGGGCTCGGCGCGTGCTGCGTGGCGGTCTGGGTCGGCGACCCGACCACCCCGGGCGGGTTCCTGCCCGTGTGCCCGACGAAGGCGCTGCTCGGCATCGACTGCCCGGGCTGCGGCGGCATGCGGATGGCGTACAGCCTGATGCACGGCGACATCCCCGCCGCCCTGCACTACAACGCCGTGTCGTTCGTCGTCGTGCTGCTGATGGTGTGGAGCATGGCCGCGTGGATCCTCGGGCGCCTGCGCGGCCGCGCGATGGACAGCTGGCTGCACTGGCGCTGGACACCGCTGATCTTTTCCGTCGTGTTCGTCGTCTGGTTCGTCATCCGCAACCTCCCGTTCGCGCCGTTCACGGCTCTGCACGTCTGATCCCCGGCGGCCGGGAACCGGACGGCCACGGTCCGCGTCGGACGGACGACCGATTCACCCGGACAGCTGAAGCCTGGGCGGCGCGGCCGCAGGTGAACCGAGTACGCTCCCGCGGACCGGACCGACGTGGGCGGATCCGTTTCCGCGTGTCGGGGAAGTGACCAGCGAGGGGAAGACACCCAATGACCGATCCCTACGGTCAGCAGTCCTTCGGGCAGCAGCCCGGTGGCCAGCCTCCGTTCGGCCAGCCGCAGCCGGGGCAGGCGCCGTTCGGGCAGCCCGCGCCCTACGGCCAGCCGGCGCCGTTCGGGCAGCAGGCGCCGTTCGGTCAGCAGGGCAGTCCCTTCGGTCCCTCGCGGAACTACGCGAGCTGGGGGCAGCGCGCCCTCGGCTGGCTCATCGACGTCGCCCCGATCCTCGTGCTGTACGTGATCCTCGTCCCGCTCCTGTTCATCTTCGGGAACGTCGGCTCACTGTGGGTTCTGGTGGGGGTGCTCGGCTGGCTGGGCCAGATCGCCTGGACCGTCTACAACCGGTGGATCACGCAGGGCAACACCGGCCAGTCGATGGGCAAGCGGTACGCCAAGATCAAGCTCGTCCGCGAGGACACCGGGCAGCCGGTCGGCCCGGGCATGGCGTTCGTGCGCGACCTGGCACACGCCATCGACAGCGCCGTCTGCTACGTCGGCTGGCTGTGGCCGCTGTGGGACGACAAGTCCCAGACCCTCTCGGACAAGATCGTCGGCACCATCGTGGTCAACGCCGACGCGGCCGCGCCGTTCGGCCAGCCGGGCGGGCAGGCGTTCGCCGGCGGCTACCCGCCGCCGGGGCAGCAGCCCGGTCAGTTCGGCCAGCCGCCCTCCGGCGGTTTCCCGCAGCAGCCCGCGTCCGGTGGCTTCCCGCAGCAGCCTGCGTCCGGTGGCTTCCCGCAGCAGCAGCCGCAGTCCGGCGGCTTCGAGCAGCAGCCCGCGCCGGGTGGCTTCGGCCAGCCGCAGCCGGGCGGGTTCGGCCAGCCGCCGTCGTCCGGTGGCTTCGCGCAGCCCCCGCAGCCGGGCGGCTTCGGGCAGCAGCCGCTCGCCCCGCCGCCGGGTGGGGGCGCCTTCGACGAGCAGGCGGAGCGCACCCAGATGCTGCAGCCGGGCTCCGGGAGTGCCTTCGACGAGCAGGCCGAGCGCACCCAGATGCTGCGGCCCGGCACCCAGGACGAGCCCGAAGCGACCCAGAAGATCCAGCCGGGCCAGTTCGGCCAGCCGCCGAACGAGCAGCGCTGACCCGTTCCTTCCGCACCACCGCCGGAGTTCGCCCGGCGGGAAGTTCACGAATAGTTGGGGTACAACGTCATGACCAATCCCTACGGCCAGCAGCAGCCCTACGGCCAGCAGCCGCAGCAGCCGGGCTACGGCCCGCCCTCCGGCGGCATGCCCGCGCCCTACGGCCAGCCGGCGCCGTACGGGCAGCCCGCGCCGTACGGCCAGCCGCCCACCGGCGGCTTCGGTGCCCCCGGCTACGGCATGCCCGGTGGCGGCGACATCAACGCCATCAAGGACTACAAGGGCTGGGCGATCGGCAGCATCTTCCTCTGCTGGATCCTCGCGATCTTCGCGATCATGAAGTCCAACGAGGTCCAGACGTACAAGATGCAGGGCAACTACGCGATGGCGGAACAGGCCTCGCGCACCACGAAGACGCTCTGCCTGATCGCCACCATCATCGGCGCACTGGGCTGCGTGCTGACGATCGTCTGGATCATCATCGCGGCGGTCGCCGCCAGCACCTGCTACGGCTACTACTGCTGATCCGGATTCTCCGTGGGGCGCTCCACCCCGGCATCATCCCGAAGTGGGACGATGTCGGGGTGGTGAACCTCTACCGCGACACCGGGGTGGTGTTGCGCACGCACAAGCTGGGTGAGGCCGACCGGATCGTCACCCTGCTGACGCGGCGGCACGGCAAGGTGCGTGCCGTGGCGAAGGGCGTGCGGCGGACTTCGTCGCGGTTCGGGGCCCGGCTGGAGCCGTTCGGCCACGTCGACGTGCAGTTCTACACCGGGCGCACGCTCGACGTCATCACCCAGGTCGAGACCGTCGACGCGTTCCAGCTGCCGCTGGTCGCCGACTACCAGCGCTACACCGCGGCCAGCGCGATCGCCGAAACCGCGGACCGGCTCTCGGCCGAAGAGGGCGAGCCGGTGCTCAAGCTGTACCTCCTCCTCTGCGGCGCGCTGCGGTCGCTCGCCGCCGGCGAACGCGACCCCTCGCTCGTGCTCGACGCGTTCTTCCTCCGCGCGATGTCCTACGCCGGGTGGGCCCCCGCGCTCACCGAGTGCGCTCGCTGCGGCCTGCCCGGCCCGCACGTCGCGTTCAGCGTCCCGGCCGGCGGCTCGATGTGCCAGGACTGCCGCGTCCCGGGCTCCGTGCACCCCGCGCCCGAGGTCCTCGACCTGCTCACGGCCCTGCTGCACGGCGAGTGGGAGATGGCCGAGGCGACCCTGCCCGGCACCCGCCGAGACGCGAGCGGCCTGGTCGCGGCGCACCTGCAGTGGCACCTGGAGCGGCAGCTGCGGTCCCTTCCCCTGGTCGAGCGACGCGCCCGGGAAGCTGTGCCGCCCGGGGCTTCGCCCCGAGTCGGGGGCTCCGCCACCCGAACCCCCGAAGGACAGGCGGTGCCCAAGCAGTAGGGTCGGCCCGACCGGTTAACCCATTCAGGGAGGCTCGCAGTGCTGCGCAGGGGACGCGAGAACAAGGCGTCGCGATACGAGCTGCGGGCCCCGGATCCGCACCCGTCGGGCGCGAAACCGCCGGAAATCCCGCGCGAGCTGGTGCCCAAGCACGTTGCGCTGGTCATGGACGGCAACGGCCGCTGGGCCAATCAGCGCGGCCTGCCGCGGATCGAGGGCCATAAGCGCGGCGAAGCGGTGATGATCGACGTCGCCGCGGGCGCGGTCGAGATCGGCGTCAAGTGGCTCTCGGTGTACGCGTTCTCGACGGAGAACTGGAAGCGCAGCCCCGAAGAGGTGCGGTTCCTGATGGGCTTCAACCGCGACACCATCCGCCGCCAGGTCGACTATCTCGGCTCGATCGGCGTGCGCATCCGCTGGGCGGGGCGGCGGCCGAAGCTGTGGGCGTCGGTGATCAAGGAGCTGCAGGCGGCCGAGGAGAAGACCAAGCACAACACGGCGCTGAACATGACCATGTGCGTCAACTACGGCGGCCGCGCCGAGCTGGGCGACGCCATGCAGCGGATCGCGCAGGACGTCGCCGCCGGCAAGCTGAACCCGGACAAGGTCACCGAGAAGACCATCGGGAAGTACCTGTACCAGCCGGACATGCCGGACGTGGATCTGTTCCTGCGGCCCTCGGGCGAGCAGCGGACGTCGAACTTCCTGCTGTGGCAGTCGGCCTACGCCGAGATGGTCTACCAGGACACGCTGTTCCCGGACTTCGACCGGACCCACCTGTGGCGCGCCTGCCTGGAATTCGCGAAGCGGGATCGCCGCTTCGGCGGCGCCGTCGACCAGGCGGCTTCTTCGTGAGCGCCACCGAAGCCGTCGAGACCGCGGAGCTGCTGACGCGGGCCCGGGAGGCGCTGGAGCGGTATCTCGAGGTGCACGTCGACGACGACGGCGCGCTGACGTTCTCCCACGGCGGCGTGCCGTGCGTGATCCAGGCGACCCGGCTCGGCGAAGGCCTCACCGTGCTCACGCTGACCTGCGTGGTCGGCTGGGACCTGGTGGACGAGCCCGCGCTCTCGATCGCCGTCGCCGAGCGGGCGGGCCAGGGCCTGTTCGGGACGCTCGGCGTCGGGCATTCGGACAACGGGGTCGACGTGACGCTGCGGTACGCGTTCCCGGCGGCCGGTTTGGACCCGGCGGCGCTCGGGACGTTGCTGATGCTGGTCGTGTCGACGGCTTCGCAGCTGAGGACCGATCTGCCCGGAATCGTGCCCGGCGACTGACCCGTCCGGGGTGGACTTTCCGCCGCGAACGGAGGATCGGGTACCGAAACGGACCGTGATCCTCCGTTCGCGGTCCGTGCGGGTCCCGTCTCGTCGGACGGCCCTGGCATCATCGCGGTCGTGAACATCGTTTCCGATACCGCGGCCGAGCCCGGCCGGCGCACGCGCCGGTTCCGGATCAGCTCGGTCGAAGTGCTGTGCGCGATCCTGCTGATCGCGATCCTGGCCCAGGGTTGGCTGCAGGACGTGTTCGACGTGCCCGCGTTGCGCACCGGCTCGACCGTGTTCGTCGCGGTCTGCGTGCAGGCACTGCCGTTCCTGGTGCTGGGCGTGCTGATCAGCGGGGCCATCGCGGCGTTCGTCCCCGCGCGCGTGCTGGAGAAGGTGCTGCCCCGCCGAGCGGGCGCGGCGGTCGGCGTCGCCGGGCTGGCGGGCGTCGCGCTGCCGGGGTGCGAATGCGCTTCGGTGCCGGTGGCGCGGCGGCTGATGGGGCAGGGCGTGGCCCCGGCGGCGGCGCTGACGTTCCTGCTGGCGGCCCCGGCGGTGAACCCGGTGGTGCTGGTGGCGACGGCGGTCGCGTTCCCCGGCAAGCCGGAGATGGTCCTGGCGCGCTTCGCCGGTTCGTTGGCGACGGCGATGGTAATGGGCTGGTTGTGGGCCCGCTGGGGCAAACTCGAGTGGATCACGGCGCGCGCGTTGCGGCGCCTCCCGGACGTGGCGGGCGGTCACCGGTGGCGCGTGTTCGCCGAGACAGCGCGCACGGACCTGGTCGAGGCGGGCGGTTTCCTGGTGCTGGGGGCAATGATCTCGTCGGCGCTGAACGTCCTGGTGCCGGCCCGCTGGTTCGGCGTCCTGGGCGATCAGCTGGTGCTGGGCGTGGTGGTGCTGGCGGTCCTGGCGGTGGTGCTGGCGCTGTGCAGCGAGGCGGACGCCTTCGTGGCGGCGTCCCTGACGGCGTTGCCCCTGCTGCCGAAGCTGGTGTTCCTGGTGGTGGGCCCGGCGATCGACGTCAAGCTGTTCGCGTTGCAGGCGGGCACGTTCGGGAGGTCGTTCGCGGTGCGGTTCGCGCCGGTGACGTTCGTGGTGGCGGTGGCCTGCGCGCTGGGCGCCGGATTCCTGGTGGGGGTTGCGTGAAACGGGAAACCCAGAACATCCTTTTGATCCTGCTCGGCGGCGCTTTGGTCAAGATCGCGGCCAACGGCGACTATCTGAGGTACGTCAAACCGGCCCAGCAACCTTGGATCATCACGGGCGGCGCGGTGATGGTGCTGCTGGGCGCGGTCGCGATCGTCCGCGACTTGGTGACGTCCCGACGCCCCGCACCCGACGGCCCGGGCGGCCATGGCGGCGGCGCCGAGTATGGCGAGCTTGGCGGCCCGGGCGGGCATGGCGGCCGCGCCGCGCATGGCAGCGAGGCCGGGCTTGGCGGCCACGCCGCGCACGGCAGCGAGCTCGTGCTCGGCGGCCCGGGCGGGCATGGCGGCCCCGCCGCGCATGGCAGCGAGGTCGAGCTTGGCGGCCCCGGCGAACATGGCGGCCACGCCGACCATGGCGGCCCCGGCGAGCATCGCGACCACGCCACGGATGGCGGCCGCGCCGCGCATGGCAGCGAGGTCGAGCTCGGCGGCCACGGCGAGCACGTCGACCATGCCGCGCATGTCGACCCCGGCGAGCATGGCGACCACTCGCACTCCGCCCGTCCGGCGTGGCTGCTGCTGGTCCCCGTGCTGGCGGTGTTCCTGGTCGCGCCACCGGCGCTGGGCGCGGACTCCGTGATCCGCACGGAGGCCCGCGCCCCCTCCAGTGCAGCCGTGGCCAACGCCGCGGCGTTCCCGCCCTTACCGCCGGGGAACGTGGTGCCGTTGGCGGTGAACGATTTCGTCACCCGCGCGGGCTGGGATGCGGCGGGCACCCTGAACGGCCGCACGGTTTCGCTGACCGGCTTCGTCGTCCACACCGGAGGCAGCACCCTCCTGGCGCGGCTGGTGATCAGCTGCTGCGCGGCGGACGCGTTCCCGGTGACGGTCCGCCTCCGCGGCGGCCAAGCCGACCACCTGGCGAGCGACGCGTGGATCCAGGTGACCGGCCGGGTCGTCCCGGGCACGGCGACGAAGGACAACAGCTACACCCCGGACTTCATCCCGGCCTCGGTGACACCGGTCCCGCCCCCGAAGGATCCCTACGAGTACTGACATTCGTCCAAGACGGGCGGTCAGCCTTTCCGTACTGTGCGCCGCAACCCTGGTCGCGTGCGACGAGACCGACGCGGTCGCCCGGCAGGTGGCCGCGGAAAGCGGGCCCTTCCGCAAACCTCGGCGGCCCGGTGTGCGCGGAAGCTTCCGAGAGCCGGTGACGGCCTGCTACGAATGCCAGGTCCGCGGCCGGTCAACCCGGACAAGCAGATCCCACAGCCGCCGCCAGTGCGCCCTCCGGGGAACCGACGTCGGAGTGGCCTACCGGGCCGGTGATCGGTCGACCTGCGGGACGGACTGCCTGCTCGGCTCCCGGGTGCGCGGGACGGCTCGGTCCAGTCCGGCGAAATCCCGTGCCCGGCGAAGGCCGCCTTGGAACGTCCGGGCTAGTGCTCGGCGCAGGTCCCGGTGATCTCCACCGTGTGCGAGATCTCCGAAAAGCCGTGCTCCGCCGCGATCTTCTCCGCCCAGCGCTCCACCGCCGGCCCCTCGACCTCGACCGTGCGGCCGCACAGCCGGCACACCAGGTGATGGTGGTGGTGCGCCGAGCACCGCCGGTAGATCGCCTCGCCCGAATCCGTGCGCAGCACGTCGATCTCGCCGGCCTCCGACAGCGACTGCAGCGTGCGGTACACCGTCGTCAGGCCGATGCCGTCGCCGCGTTTGCGCAGCTCGTCGTGGAGTTCCTGGGCCGAACGGAAGTCGTCGATCGTGCTGAGCAGCTCGACGACCGCGGACCGCTGCCGGGTGGATCGGCGCCCGGGGACCGGGGCCTGGCTGCGCGACGCGGCGGTGTTCATCACTTTCCTTCCTGCACGTGGGCGACGGCGTCGACCACGATGTGCGCCAGGTGGTCGTCGGCGAGGCGGTAGACGACCTCGCGGCCGCGGCGCTCGCCCTGGACCACCCCGGCGGTCTTCAGCACCCGCAGGTGCTGGCTGATCAGCGGCTGGGCGACGTCGAGCGCGTCCACCAGCTCGTGCACGCACCGGTCGGCCGCGCGCAGCTGCAGCACGATCGCGATCCGGACCGGGGCCGCCAGCGCGCGCAGCAGGTCGCCCGCGTCCGTCAGCACCGACTGCGGGGGGTGCGCCGGAGACCCTCCGGCCGCCGGGGCGCAGTCCGCGAGCCCCGGCTGGGCGCCACTCCCGGTGACCGTCGCCATTCCCGCCTCCACGCTGCCCGCGACCATGAATTCCGTAGTCATTGCCGATAACGGTGCCGCCCATCCTAGTGTTCCCCCGTCCGGGACCCCCGCCGCGGCGCCGAGCTGCGGGGTACGGCCGGTCGTATTACCCCGTTCGGGTGAGTTCGTGGGATATTGGCCCTGCGGCTTCGCATGTCGTCGCCGACGGTGCAAGGTTGTCGCGGAGCGTTTCGCCGTTTCCCGCACGCCGGCGACCCGTCCCGAGCAGAGCAGTGGGGAGACATGACGCGTTTGGTGACGAAGGCAGCCGCCCTGGCCGCCGCGGTGTTTCCGCTGGTCGGCGTGGGTGTCGCGGGTGCGCAGACCCAGGCCGTCGACGAGAAGACCGGCCCGGTCTCGTTCGCGAACATCGCCTCGGTGCGGATCGGGGACCAAGGCCAGCGCGGCGGCGCCCTGATCACCGAAACGCAACGATCCCCGCTGCTGCCCGGCCAGTCGAAGCTCGGCGCGGACCGCGTCGCGGTCCCCAAGGACGACGGCGAGCGCGCCACCTTCGGCGGGCACTACCAGATCGCCCTCGGCCGCTACAGCGCGTCACAGAACCCGTACCCGCCCGGGGTCCCGAGCCGCGACCACAACGTCTTCGCCGCGCTGCAGGCCACCACCGTGCCGACCGCCACCGCGGAGACCAACTACGCGCTGCGGGACACCTGGCAGGGCGGCACCAGGCCCGCCGACAACACCGTCCTCGTGCTCGAAGGCGCCAAGACGTCGGTGGACTGCACCGGCCCTGGCAAGTTGTCGACGACGTCGTCGGTGACGCGGCTGTGGGTGCGCCAGGCCGGCGGCGGGCTCGGGATCGTCCCGATGCCCGGCGGCAACGCCGGTCTCCAGCTCAAGAACCTGCGCCTCGGGCCGCCCGGTGACATCACCAACGCCGACCCGGCGACCACCGTCTCCGACCTCGCGCTGACCCGCGTCACCGCCTTCGACCAGCTGATCCGCCAGGACGGCTGGCGCGGGGGCGACCACACCGCGGTCGCCGGCTGGCGGGTCGAGATCACCACGCACGTCAAGGACGCCCAGGGCACCGCGCTGCAGGACGTGAAGACGAACATCGTGCTCGGCGGGGTCAGCTGCTCGATCCCGAAGGGGTTCGTCGCGAAGGCCGGCGGCCCGGCCGGTGGCACGACCGCCACCCAGCCCGCGGTGCCGACGCAGGTGCCGGCCGGCTACCTCGGCGCGGCCGCGCCCGCCACCGACGGGGACGGCTCCCGCATCCCGCTCGGCATCGGCCTGCTCTTCGGCGGGGTGTTCTTCGCCGCCGTCGCCCTGATGCTGGGCCGGCGGCGCAAGACCGGGACGGACTAGGTGCTGCGCACCGCCCTGGCCGCCGTCTCGGCGGCGCTGGCCGTGGCCGCCTTCGCGGCCGGGATCGTCGTGCTGACCTGGCTGCCGCCGTCGGCGACGCCGGTGGCCGCGGCGCCCCCGCCCGGCTCGCTGCCGGGTGAGAACGCGGCCCCGGCGGTGCTCCCCGCGGACAGCGAATCCGCCTTCCAGCAGCGGCCGGGCACGGTCCGGCTGCCCGGCGGCGCCACCGCCCGCCTGGTCCGCACCGAACTCACCGACACCGGCGTGCTGCCGATCCCGCGCGGCCTCGGCGACGCGGCCTGGTGGGGCGCCAAGCTGGGCGCGGCCCAGGGGGCGGCGCTGCTGTCCGGCCACGTGAACTGGGAGGGCAGGCGCGGGCCGTTCGACGAGCTGTGGCGCATGCGGGCCGGCGACCAGGTCAGCGTGGTCGACGCGCGCGGCGGCCGGTGGGTCTACCGCGTCGACGACGTCGTCACGCTGCCGAAGGAAACGCTGCCGGCCCAGGCCGCCCGGTGGTTCGGGCAGGACGGCCCGCACCGGCTGGTGCTGGTGACCTGCGGCGGCGACTACGTCGGCGGCACCGAGGGCTACGACGAGAACCGCCTGGTGACGGCCGAGCTGGTGACGCGCCCCACCGGCTGAACAAGGTTCGCTGCAACCCGAAGCGCCCTTCGCGGCATGCCTGTCTGTGCACTGGCCATGACAGCGAAGGAGCACAAGCCCATGCAGGAGCGGAACCCGGCGGAGCCGAAGAAGGGCTCCGGCCGCTGGTGGATCGTCGGCGTCGCCGGGGCGTTCGTGGTCGCGGCGCTGGTCGCGACCCTGCTCGTGTTCACCGGAAAGGATGAACCCGCCGGGGCGAACGGCACCGGGACGCCCGTCCCCGCCGCGAACCAGCCGGCGCCGCAGGGCACCCCCCGGAGCACCGGCAGCGACCCGGCGCAGCTGTCCCTGCCCGGCGGCGGCACCGCGAAGCTGATCCAGGAGGACCTCGACGCCGCGGGCGCGCTGAAGATCCCGGAGGGCCTCGACGAGGCCGCCTGGTGGGGCGCGAAGCTGGGCGCCGACCACGGCGTCGCGCTGCTGTCCGGGCACGTGAACTGGAAGGGCAAGAAGGGCCCGTTCAACGAGCTCTGGCAGGTCAAGCAGGGGCAGGAGGTCAAGCTGACCGACGCCGCCGGCGGCGCGTGGGTGTACAAGATCGACGCCACCGAGACCGTGCACAAGTCGGACCTCGCCGGCCGGTCCGAGCAGCTGTTCGACCCCGACGGCCCGCACAAGCTGCTGCTGGTCACCTGCGGCGGCGAGTACGTCGGCGGCAGCGAGGGCTACGAGGACAACCGCGTCGTCACGGCGTCGCTGGTGTCGCGGCCGTAGGCTCACCTGCGCGAAAAGCGGTGGGCCCCGGCGGATACCCTGGACGTTCAGTCCTGAACCGTCCCCGCAAGCTTTTCGGAGCGTGGAGTGCCCACGAACACCATTGAGAAGATCATCAGCCTGTGCAAACGCCGTGGTTTCGTCTTCGCCAGCGGAGAGATCTACGGCGGCACCCGCTCTGCGTGGGACTACGGGCCGCTCGGGGTCGAGCTGAAGGACAACATCAAGCGCCAGTGGTGGAAGACGGTCGTCCAGGGCCGCGACGACGTCGTCGGCCTCGACTCGTCGGTGATCCTGCCGCGTGAGGTCTGGGTCGCGTCGGGGCACGTCAACGTGTTCACCGACCCGCTGATCGAGTGCCTGTCCTGCCACAAGCGGTTCCGCGCCGACCAGCTCGCCGAGGAGTTCGCGGCGCGCACCGGCAAGGAGACCAGCGAGGACGACCTGTCCGAGGTGCCGTGCCCGAACTGCGGCACGCGCGGCAAGTACACCCCGCCGCGGGACTTCAACATGATGCTGAAGACCTACCTCGGCCCGGTGGAGTCCGAAGAGGGCCTGCACTACCTCCGTCCGGAGACCGCGCAGGGCATCTTCGTGAACTTCTCCAACGTCCAGACGACGTCGCGGAAGAAGCCGCCGTTCGGCATCGGCCAGATCGGCAAGTCCTTCCGCAACGAGATCACGCCGGGCAACTTCATCTTCCGGACGCGCGAGTTCGAGCAGATGGAGATGGAGTTCTTCGTCGAGCCGGGCGAGGACGAGCGCTGGCACCAGTACTGGATCGACGAGCGCACGAAGTGGTACACGGACCTCGGCATCAAGGCCGACAACCTGCGCCACTACGAGCACCCGAAGGAAAAGCTCTCGCACTACGCGAAGCGCACCGTCGACATCGAGTACCGGTTCGCGTTCAACGCCGGTCAGGAGTGGGGCGAGCTCGAGGGCATCGCGAACCGCACCGACTTCGACCTGACGACGCACTCGAACCACTCGGGCCAGGACCTGTCGTTCTTCGACCAGGCCTCGGGCCAGCGGTACCGGCCGTTCGTCATCGAGCCGGCGGCGGGTGTCGGCCGGTCGATGATGGCGTTCCTGGTGGACTCCTACGTCGAGGAAGAGGTGCCGAACGCCAAGGGTGGCACCGACACCCGCGTGGTGCTCAAGCTCGACCCGCGGCTGTCGCCGTTCAAGGTCGCGGTGCTGCCGCTTTCGCGCAACGCCGACCTGACCCCGAAGGCGAAGGAGGTCGCGGCGACGCTGCGCAAGCACTGGAACGTCGACTTCGACGACGCCCAGGCGATCGGCCGCCGCTACCGCCGCCAGGACGAGATTGGCACACCGTATTGCGTCACGGTGGACTTCGACTCGCTCGAGGACCAGGCGGTGACGGTGCGCGAGCGCGACTCGATGTCGCAGGAGCGCATCGCGATCGACAAGCTGGAGTCCTATCTGGCGGCCCGCCTCATCGGCTGCTGACCCCGGCTCTCAAGCGCCCCAATGTGGCGTTGGTTGCGTCCAGCGCACCCAATGTGGCGTTCGGGGGGGACAACGCACCCAACCCCCAC